>JAOAES010000029.1 GCA_026416655.1 Fimbriimonadales bacterium | reverse complement strand
CAGTCGCTGCACCTCATCGCGATTAACGCCGGAGTAGTAGCCACGAATGCGCCCCTGACGGTCTATCAGCACGAGTTTATCGCTATGCACGATAGGGTGGTTCCCGTCGCCTGGCTCCGCACCGAGTTTGAAAGTCTCACGCGACAAGTTATAGAGCGTTTCCCGCTTGCCCGTGAGGAAGTGCCACTTATCCCGCTGCGCTTTGTGCCGCTCGCTCCACTTTTTCAGGATGGCGACGGTATCGTTTTCGGGGTCAACCGTGAATCCCGCGATTAGCACGTCGGGGTTCTTGGCGAACTCGGTCTGCACATCGATGGCGTTGCGGTTCATAATCGGGCAGATGGTGGGGCAGGTTGTGAAGAAGAAATAGGCGATCCACACCTTGCCTTTGAAGGCGTCGCGTGTAATAGTCTCGCCCCACTGGTTTTTGAACTCAAATGGGGTATTGACTTCCCCAAGAATGGGTAGCGGCTCCTCCTTGTTCAGCGCGGCTTGACGGCTGTAGAGCGCGAACACGAATGCCACGATTGCCAGAGCCAGCAAGCCCCACGCGAAAATCATCATGCCCCGCATTGTCATTCCCTCACTTGATGAGCAGCACCGCGAACAGCGCCGCCCAGAGTACGCCCAGGAAGTGCCAGTAAATTGCGCCGAGTTCGACGTACTGTGGGTTCATCACGCGCTGCACTTGCGCTTGATAGAGTAAATAGCCCACGAAGACCAGTCCGCCGAGCAGGTGCAGCCCGTGCGTTGCGCTAATCACGTAGAACATCGAGGTAAAGAAGTGAGGGGGCGCGCCCTGAAGCTGGCGGGCAATCTCGCCCCAGCTGCCGAGTTGCAGGCTCAGGAACAGCGCGCCGAGCGACAGCGTCAGCGCCATCCCGCGCCAGACGCCGCCCAAGTTGTCCGCTCGCGCCGCGTTCAACGCCATCTGGCAGGGGATGCTGCTTAGCAGGATGACCGCCGTGCTAATCCAGCTCAGCTTCGGCAACTCGAAAGCGAACTCAGGGCGTGCAGGCGTGCGCAACAGGTAGAGCGCCGCCAGCGCGCCGAACATGGTGGTTAGCGCGCCGAGAAAGATATACAGCCCCAGTCGCGCTGACTGGAACCGATCGAACGGCGGCTCGCTTCCGCTGTCGCCATCGCCGCGATAGCGAGGAGGCAGATTCCCCTCGCCGATGCCGCGCCCATAAACCTGAGGTCGGTTCTTGAGTTTCATGGTCACAAACTGATAATCATCCAGAGCAGTAATAGTGGTAGGTACAACACTGAGCTTATCAGCACGGTGCGTGCGCCTTGAGGTGTGTCAGGGCTTTTGAGGAACCGCTGCGCGGCTCGCACCGCCCACAGCCCCAGTGTTGCTGCGCCCAGCAGATAGAGCCAGCTATGCGTCGCGAACGGCGCGAACATCAGGCTAATTGCGACCATCGCGAGGGTGTACCAGAGCGCAAGCCGTGCCGTCGCCTCCACTGTTGCATCGGGATAGGGCAACATATGGAAGCCCGCTTTGGCGTACTCGTCGCGATAGAGCCACGCGATTGCCCAGAAGTGTGGGAACTGCCACACGAACTGGAGCGCGAACAGCAGCCACGCTTCGATAGAGAAGCCCCCCTGCGCCGCGACCCAGCCCGCCATCGGTGGGATAGCGCCTGGGATGGCGCCAATCGCCGTGCTGAGGTGCGTGCGCTGCTTGAGCGGGGTGTAGACGAAAGCGTAAAGCAGGATAGAGAGCGCGCCCAGCACAGCAACAGGGAGATTCACCCAGAGCGCCAGCGTCAGCGTGCCCATCACGCCCCATAGAGCGCCGATAAGCCATCCCTCCAGCGGACTAACACGTCCGGCGGGAATAGGACGCTGTGCCGTGCGAGTCATAAGGGCGTCCTGACGCCACTCATACGCCTGATTGAGCGCATTAGCAGAGGCAATAACCAGCCAAGAGCCGAGCAGCGTCGCCACAATCAGCCCCGCCGAAAGCGTCTGCCCCCAGCCCCCCAGTGTCAGCCCCGCCGCCGTCGTCAGCCAGACCAGAATCGTCACGCGCGGCTTGCTCAGGAGCCAGTACGCTTGCAGTTTCTGCATCGTCCCCTCCACTGGCGGCGCATCGGTCAGACGCACGGCGGTTTTCATCGCGCTTTATTGTACCCAAAACCGGGCGGGTCTATGCAAGAGGTTGTGCATTTTTTCACAAACCAGTGGAATCGAGCCGTTTTGCAATTCGTCCCGCCAGATGGGCATTTGCTTCCAAGAGGGCGAGGTTGACCAGCAAAGTGCGTCCATCACTCAGCTCCGCGAGGCGTTTGAGCAGCCATGGGGTCGTCGCACCCCCTGTAATTCCCGTCTCGGCGCACTCGCGCAGCGACTGCTCCAGCAGCGCGTCCATCTCAGTGCGGGGAAGAGCATACTCTGGGGGCGGAGGCTGCACGACCAGCATCGCCGTACCCATCGCACGATGCGCAAGCCACAGGTCAACCAGTGCGTCCACATCGTGGACGGTTGCGTCCACGCGCAGTCCGGTATGCGCTGTGTAGAAGCCGGGTAGCTCGTCGGTCTGGTAGCCGATTATCGGGATGCCATAGGTCTCCAGCCACTCGCGTGTGGCGGGCAGGTCCAGGATTACCTTCGCCCCAGAGCAGACGACGATGACAGGCGTGCGGGCTAAGGTGGGCAGGTCGCCGCTGAGGTCGCGCCCATCGCGATGCACGCCGCCGATTCCCCCTGTCGCCATGACCTTAATTCCTGCCTGATGTGCCAGATAGACTGTCGCTGCGACGGTAGTGCCCCCTGTGAGCTGCATTGCGCGGGCGATCCCGAGATTGTGTAGGGCGACTTTGGAGGGGGAGGGATACTGCGCTAACATTTCCAACTCGGCGTCTGAGACGCCGACACAAGGCACTCCGTGCAAAAGAGCCACTATGCACGGAACCGCATCAGATGCTCGCACAGCCTCCTGCATTCGCCGCGCCGATTCGAGATTCTGGGGATACGGCAGTCCGTGCGTCACGACTGCTGATTCCAGCGCGACGCGCGCCCCGCCTGCTACACGAATCTGCATACGGGAGAGGATACCTGATGTCTGGCGTGCTTCCCCGGTCAAGCAAAGGTCTGCGGATGACGCCCACTACACCATCATCTCCGCTCGCTCGGCGTCTTTGAGGCGGTCTTCCAGACGCTCGCCGTGCGCCAGTGCGAGCGGCAGCACTTCGTCCATGTGGCGCACCAGATGAAAAGTCATCTGTTCACGCACATGGTCGGGGATGTCGTCCAGGTCAGGCTCGTTTTCGGCGGGCAGGATGACCTCGTAGATACCTGCGCGGTGCGCCGCGATAACCTTCTCCTTGATGCCGCCCACGGGCAGCACGCGCCCGCGCAAGGTAATCTCGCCCGTCATGGCGATGTCGCGTCGCACGGGACGCCCCATCAACGCGGACGCCAGCGCGGTCGCCATCGTGATGCCGGCTGAGGGACCGTCCTTAGGGATTGCGCCTTCGGGCACATGGATATGGATATCGCGATTGCGATAGAATTCGGGATCGATGCCCAGGTGTAGTGCGCGGGAACGGATGTAGGTCATCGCTGCCTGTGCCGATTCCTTCATCACCTCGCCGAGGTGCCCCGTTAGCAGCAATCGCCCCTCGTGTCCCGGCACGACGGCGACCTCCACCGCCATCACATCGCCGCCGAACTCGGTGTACGCCAGCCCCATCGCCACGCCCACCTCGTCTTTCTCCTCTTTGACGCCGAAGCGGTAGCGCGGCTTGCCCAGAAACTCTGGCACTTTCTCGGCGTTCACCTGCACATGTACCTCCTCGCCTGCCGCGACCTGCTTGGCGACCTTGCGGCAGATGGTGGACAGTTCGCGCTCCAGATTGCGCACGCCTGCCTCGCGCGTGTATTCACGAATGATACGCAGCAGCGCGTCATCGGTAATCTCTAAGTGCTCGCTTGTCAAGCCGTGCCGTTCCAGCACGCGCGGAATGAGGTAATCGCGCGCGATGTGCAGTTTCTCGTCCTCCGTATAGCCTGAGAACTGGATGATTTCCATCCGGTCGCGCAGGGGCGCAGGGATGGTCTCCAGTGTGTTCGCCGTCGTGATGAACATTACATCCGACAGGTCGAACGGCACTTCCAGATAATGGTCGGAGAACTTGTCGTTCTGTTCGGGGTCTAACGCCTCCAGCAGGGCGGAGGTGGGGTCGCCCCGGAAGTCGTAGCCGAGTTTATCGATTTCGTCGAGCATGAACACGGGGTTGCGCGTGCCGGCTTGTCGGAGACCTTGAATGATGCGCCCGGGCATCGCGCCGATATACGTGCGCCGGTGCCCACGAATCTCGGCTTCGTCGCGCACGCCGCCCAGCGACACGCGAATGAACTTACGCCCCAAAGACCGGGCAATTGAGCGTCCCAACGAGGTCTTGCCCACGCCCGGCGGTCCCACGAAGCAGAGTATCGGACCCTTCAGCGAGCCGGAGAGTTTGCGCACGGCGAGAAACTCCAGCACGCGCTCCTTGACTTTCTTCAGTCCATAGTGGTCTTCGTCGAGAATTTGTGCTGCCTCGTTGATGTCCATGCGGTCTTCCGTGCGCTCTTTCCATGGCAGCGAGAGCAGCACATCGAGGTAGGTGCGGATAACCGACGCTTCAGGCGAGCCGAAGGGCATCTTTTCGAGGCGGTCTACCTCCTTGAGGGCGCGTTCGACGATGTCTTCGGGCATGCCCGATTCGGCGATACGGGCGCGATACTCTTCGACTTCGGAGAACTTGTCGTCGCGTTCGCCCAGCTCACGCTGGATGGCTTTGAGCTGCTCGCGCAGGTAGTATTCGCGCTGGGTGTCGCCCAACTCTTGCTCGACGCGATCCTGGATGCGCTGTTTCAGCTCGGCAATCTCCAGCTCATGGCGTAGCACATGCACCAGCACCTCCAACCGCTCTTTGATGGGGATGGTCTCCAGCACCTTTTGCTTATCGGTAAAGCGCAGAGGTGCGAAGTGCGCGATGGTGTCTGCGAGTCGTCCCGGCTCTTGCATGTAGGAGATGGTGGCGACGACTTCAGGCGGGACACCACGCTCATGAGCGGCGATTTCCTCGAAGATGTCGACGGCGGAGCGCATGAGCGCCTCGATGTCGGTAGTAAGTTTGGCTTCGCGCGTGGGGATAGGCTCGATCTGCGCCAACAAGTAGGGTTCATCGGCTTGCAAGCCCAGCACGCGTGCGCGTTGCACGCCGCGAAACACGACGCGCATCGTGTTATCGGGCGTATGAATCGCCTGCAGAATCTCGGCTACGACGCCGACCTCGAACAGGTCTTCCAAGGCGGGGTCTTCTATAGTGACATCGCGCTGGGTCACCAGCAGCATCATTTTGCTGGGCGAGTCCAGCGCGGCTTCTACTGCCCGCAGCGATTTCTCACGTCCCACCAGCACCGGCGCGAGGGTGTTAGGAAAATAGACATTATCGCGCACAGGCAGGATTGGCAGGGCAGCGGGTATCTCCACGCGCCGCCTGACTGTGCGTCGACGTCGTCGCGCAGGCGTTTCCACTAATTCAGTTGAAGGAGTGGTCTTCTTCCTTGGCATAGCGTTCTACCTCATGCTTATACGCAAAAACCGATAACTGGTTCCTGATATTCGCGCTGGAGAGCAGGATTCCTGCACAAGAGGGGGTGCGGCAAGCCGCTACTTTCCCCTCCGTATCAATCGGTTTTTTAGGGTTTCCACTTGCTGAAGCGTGAGAGTGTTTTCGTCGGGGGGGGCGTTCCAAATTGCTTCGTAGCCCAAGCCGCTCAGCTCTGCCCACGCCAGAGCGGCAGTGAACGCCGAGCGATTCCAACGCAAGCGTTCCCACTCGCCGCGCAGGAGCGCGTGCGCCCGACGCCACTCGCCCGGTTGCACCGCCTCGCCAATCGCTTGCTGGAGAACGCTTTCAGGGACAGGCGTTTTGCCCGTTTGCAACCATCCGACGCCAAGCGCACCGCCTTTCACCAGAGCCGCTTCCGTTTGCAGAGCATAGCCAACGCCCCGCTGTTCGCGCGTTGCTTGAAACAGGCGGGATTGCTTTCCTTCGGTAAGTAGAATTTGCAACGCCCGCGCGGCGTGATAATCCGTAGGCGACTCCAGAGGGAGCGTCCAGGCGTATCCCGTGTATGTCAGTTGGCGTGGGTCGGAGGCGTCGCCCGTGCGGAGCGTGGGCGAAACGGCATACTGCTCGCGCCTTGGAGCAGGGGATGTGTCCCACTCGTGTCCGAAAAACTGCTGCACGAACTCCATTAACCGTTCCACAGGGAAGTCCCCAGCAATAACGATGCAAGCGTTCTCAGGGCGGTAGTGCGCCCGATAGTAGGAACGCAGGTCTCGCAGTGAGACCTGTTTGAGAGCTGCTTCATCGGCGTAGGCGTTGAGCAGACGCGCTGTCAATCGCCAGCCTTGTGCGCCCTCCTGATGCTGGCGGTCGTAGAGAGCTTGCTTCAGGGCACGTTGCAGGCTCGTTTCGTCGAATTCCGCCCGGAACAAGGCTTCTTTGAGCAACGCCAATACATTCACGACGGAGTCAGGACGGGCAAAGGCGGTAATCAGCGCCCCTGCAGGCGTCCACTCGACGCGCAGGCTACCGCCCGAACGCGCGATGCGCATCGTGAGGGTGCGCTGGGTCTCGTTCTGCGTCTCGCCGAAGAGCATGCGCGCCGTTAATTCCCCTGCGGCGGGCGATTCGCCGGGTGTATGCGCCACCGCTACCTGTATAATCACACTTTCAGAGTCGGGCGTGGCGACCGCGACCACGCGCAATCCATTAGCAAGTCGTTGGCGAACCGCACTGCGCGCCCGTCGCGTCGGCGTCCCGCCGACGACAGTTCCCGCGTGGTGCGCGGGCGTCCCCGCCGACGAATCGGCGTCGCGTCGCGTCGGCGTCCCGCCGACGAGGTGCGCACGTGCGAACGCCTCCACCTTCTCTACAGGCAGGTTCTCCAGCCTTGCTGCGTACTCTTCAGGCGATAGCGGAAGGCGCAGTGTGGCGCACAGTCCCCACCAGCGCGCTCGTTCCATCGGGAGGCGCATCGAGGCGTTATGGCGCGCCAGGGCGACAGCGCGTGCCTGCTCTATGGCAATTCGGGCACTGCCATCGGCAATCCGCTGCAGGGCATCCTCGATTCGCTGGCGGGTCGCTGCTTGCCAGTTGTCCGTTGCCTCGACGGGCGGAAGAGCGTAAACAGCGAGAAGACTGCCCTGAACACGGGGCAGGTATTCGCTTTGCAGGCGTCCGAACGGCAAGCTCTCGCCCTCGTAGAGCAAGCCACGATATGGCTCCGCCAGAGTGATACGCAGAATCTCCGCACAAAGCCAGCTGTCGATCTCGGTTGCTGGGGGGGTACGGATGCCCAACGCGAGGCAGGAGTTATGCGAGGCGGAGAAGATGCCTTCACCCTCTGACCTCCTTTCCCTCGCCGTGGGAGAGGGGGAACTCCCCTCTCCCACGGCGTGGGAGAGGGGTTGGGGGTGAGGGTTGTTTATCGCTTCCTCCACCACGCGCCGCGCCGCCTCCCAGTCCACCGCGCCCGCCAGCACGACAACAATGCGCTCAGGGCGATAATGCATCTGGTGGAACTGCCTTATTGTCTCCCTATCGAGACGGGCAAGCGTTTCTGGGTCGCCCAGCAGGGGCAGTCCGTAGGGGTGGTTTTTGAACGCCTCGGCGAACAGGGCGTAGCGGGCAGGGCGGACTGGGTCGGCGCGATGTAGGGCGTATTCGTCGTTGAGGATGATACGCCGCTCTTTCTGGAGCGCCTCTTCGGGGAGGGCGGGGCTGAGTAAGCAGCGCAACATGGTTTGCAAAGGCGTTTGCCACTGGTTGGGTAGTACACTGGCAGAGTAGCGCGTCCAGTCGCGCTCAGTGAAAGCGTCCAGCACGCCGCCTGCTTGTTCGAACGCTTCGTCCAGTGCGCCTGGTGGCAGCTCAGCAGTTCCTTTGAAAATCAGATGCTCCAGTAGGTGCGCAACGCCCGAGGTTTCGGGCGTTTCATCGGCGACGCCCGTGCGTATCCAGACCTCGATGGCGACGAGAGGCGCATCGGGGATTCGCTCCACGATGAGTTGCATGCCACTGGGTAGCTGAATTCGCTGTGGTTGGGCGAATGAGGCAAGCCACAGGAAGAGAAACAGGGCGGACAAGAAGGTAATTCGTCGGCGAGACGCCGACGCTACGAACTCGCTTCGCGTAGCGTCGGCGTCCTGCCGACGAGATTGTACGACTTTTGCCTCGTTGTTCACGGCTTATTCCACTGCTGGCTTTTCTCGCGCGCCTCCTCCCACGCCTGCTGGTAGAGCCGTTCGCGCTCCGCCTTGCTCGGCGATTTGCCCGTGGCATAGAACCACGCGGCGGCGCGTCCCACCGTGAGCGTGCCTGCGTAGGCAACCATGCCCTTCACGACCATACCGATGCCCCCGGGCACAAGACCGACCAGCTGCCGTGCGACGGCGCGCCAGCCGAACGCCGCGCCCAGCACGCTCGCCAGCTCAGGCAACCGCTGCTTCCAGTCGGGCGTCTTGCCAAACGCCGCCGCTACACGCAACACCATCAGCAGCTGGTTTTTGGTCAGCAGCACCATGTCCGCCACAGCGGCGGGCGGCGCGAGCAGCCCCAGCAGGGGAAAGACCGACGGCAAAGCCGACATCATCGCCAGCCCCGCGTTCAGCGACGCCACCTCCTCAATCAGCCGATTCACCACCAGCTCCCGCGTGCCCGGCAGCACCCGCGCCAACGCAATCAGCGGGAACTCGTGCTTCTGGAAGTGGTCGACAATCGCCTCGATTGCGTCCTGAGGCACCTCCAGCGCGTCGCAGCCCAGCACGAAGTCGAACTCCTCCGTGACGGGCGCGTTGAAGCGTTTGACATACTCTGCGGCGGTTTGTAGTTGCGTGGGGCTTGCCCCTGCGGTCAACACGCGCCAGACGGCTTCCACTCGATCGGGGTGTCCTACCAGCGCGATACGAAACGGTGTCAACAGTTCGCGCTCCACCTGCTTCGGTGAAAGCTCTTTCGCGATGTTCCACCAGTGCGTTAACTGGTTCAGCTTCTGTCGTATCATCGTGTCCCCCTGTAAGTCGTAGGGTTATGATACCCCATCGGGTACACTGTAGTGTGCGGTCGCGCTAAGCGGGGAGCTGGCGGTTCCCTGTACCTGCAACCCGCCATAGCAGGGCTGAACTCTGGCTCGAGGCGGGACGGTTTACGCGAATCGCGCGCACGCGCCCGTGTGGATCATCGGGACTAACGCAACGGAAGGGCGGCGAACCCCGCCAAGTCCGGAAGGAAGCAACGGTAAGTCGTTTCCCCGTGTGCCGTAAGCCCCCCGATAGGAGCGGGTAGCGACGCGACGCCGCGCAAAACGCCGTCGACAGTCAGTGCGCGACCGCATCACTTTTCTAACAGGCTACGCAGCGCAGGCTCCAGGGTCGGATATCGGAACTCGTATCCCGCATCCTGCAAGCGTTTCGGCATCACACGCGAACCTTGCAACAGAAAATCCGCCGCCTCGCCCAGCATCAGGCGCAGCGCGAACGCAGGCGCACGGAAAATCGCAGGGCGTAGCAGCACTTTGCCCAGAGTTTTCGCGAACTCGGTCATCGTGACGGGGTTCGGCGCGGTAAAGTTGAACGCGCCCGCTAAATCCTCGCGCTTCATCAGAAACGCCGCCGCGCCCACCACATCGTCGAGGTGAATCCAGGAAAGCCATTGCCTGCCGGAGCCAATCGGTCCCCCCACGCCGAGTTTGAAGGGCGTGAGCATTCGTTCCAGCGCGCCGCCGTCTTCGCCCAGCACGACCCCGATACGCATATAGCACAGGCGCACGCCGCGCTCCTGCACGGGGGCAGCCGCCGCTTCCCACGCCGTGCCCAAATCCGCCAGGAAGCCGGAGCCAGGGGGGCTGCTCTCGTCCGCTACCGTGTCGGGATTCTGGTCGTAAACGCCGATTGCCGACGCCTGCAACATCACGCGCGGGGGAGTCGCGGCTTGCGAAATCGCCCGCGCGAGCAGCTCGGTCGTCTTCACGCGGCTGTCCCAGAGCCGTCGCTTGACTTCGGGCGTCCAGCGCTGGGCAATCGGCTCACCCGCGAGGTTAATCAACACCTCCACGCCATCCAGCGATTGCGTCCACTCGCCGAGCGTTGCGCCGTCCCAGCCGACGGCGCGCGCGCCCGCAGGCAAACTCGGCTGCGCGCGCGCAGGGTTGCGTGTCAACACAGCAAGTTCATGTTCCGACGCCCACGCACGCAGCATCGCCTTGCCGATAAACCCCGTACCGCCTGCTATCAGAACCTTCATCTCAGGAGTTAATGAATAGAGGTACAACGAGACTGCCGCCGACACAGAGCAGGTGCGCCAGCAACGAAAAGCCGCCCAGTACTACCGCAACGACGGCATGGGTGAAGCCAACCTGCTGAACGCGCGCTTTGCCGATGCCGGTGATCCCGAATCCTATTGCAAAAGGCGACAGGAACGCGCCCAAACAGGGAATCAGGCTGAACACGCCGAGATAGTAGCCCACCAGCGCGGGGGTGTTGCGCGTCGGCACCATCTTAGAGACCCAGTCGCCCCCCTCGCTTGAAGACGGTGGGGAAATCGCCGTCCCGCCGGCAAACGCGACGCAACGGGAACAGTAAAGTTCCTGAGTCTGCGCTATCTCCACACCGCAGTTGAGACATCGTGCCATGCGCACGCCTCCTTTTGCTTGGCTCCAGTATACCTTGTAGGAACGGGTATCATAAACGCTACTTACTCAAGGAGGAGATGATGCGGACAGGCATAGTCTTACTGGTTGCAGGACTGCTTTCGGTGTGCGCTTGGGCGCAAATGCGCGATGTACCAGCTGGGCACTGGCTGTCTCTTATACACATCT
>JAOAES010000016.1 GCA_026416655.1 Fimbriimonadales bacterium | reverse complement strand
GCGTCGTGCTGAATCCAGCGTGTGAGCATGCCTGAACGGTCGCCCCGCTCAAACTCCGCGCCCTCGATCTCCTGATTGAACGGGTTCAGGAACACGCGCTTGGGGTTGGACACAATCCCCAGCGTCACGGACGACGCCAGCAGCAGCGGGTTGCCCATCGCCAGCACATAGTCGCCCGTTTTCAGCGCGTCCGAGTCGCCCAGCGTGGCGTAGGGAAACTCGCGCCGTGGGGAGTTGGCGGCTGGCTTGAGGCGCAGCACGCTGAGGTCGGTCATCGCGTCGTCGAAAAGCGACTCGGCTTCGTAGCGCGTGCCGTCGCTCAGCGTGCAGAAAATCCGCACCGCGTCCGACGCCACATGGTAGTTGGTCAGCACCAGCCCATCGGGCGAGACGAGTACGCCGCTCCCCCCGCCGAGCGCGTACTGCGCCCGCCCGCCCTCAAAGTAGCGGTTCACCACGAGGATATTCACCAGCGCGGGGAACACCTTATCGCGGGCGCGCTCGATGTCGCGGCGCAGCGCGTCCTCTAACGCGGCGCGACCCTGCGCCTGCGCAGAAAGGGAAACAAGCAGAGCAAACCCCAGCAGCAGTCCGAACAGCCGTCTCATGCGCGAAACAAACCTCAAGTACATTATACCCCTGAACCCCTCGCCCACGCCACGAAAGGATTTCAGGGCGTTTACCATCGAACTACGATGGCATCTTGGCTCAGCTCAACAAAAGTGTGTTGTTGTAGCAGCTGTACGCGCTAAGCGACGCGGCAGCTGCGCGTCCACGATGAAACGCATCATCCTACGGAATACACCGCCTTGACCTGAGCCAGCTGCGCTGCGTATTCCAAACAGGCAAAGATATCCTCGCGCTCCAAATCAGGATAGTCCGCCAGAATTTGTTCGGGAGTCATGCCCGATGCAAGCAGTTCGAGAATGCTCTGCACAGGGTAACGCAACCCGCGAACCACGGGCTTGCCGTGACAGATATCGGGGTCGCGCGTAATCCGACTGAGTCGGCTCGCGACAGCATTTGTCTGCATAACATATATAGGATACCCCACATGTGCTCTCTTTGCATCGTGAGGTATACTCCTGCTGAGGGGACTAAGATGGATATCGTAGCGCTGGCGGCGGTAATCGGCGTGTTCGGACCCGCGCTGTTCATACCGATTACGGCGATGGTGCTGAAGCATCGCAAGGAGATGCTTCAGATGGAGCTGCAAAAACGCCAGTTGAGCAATCAGGAGGTCGTCGCCCAGCTGGAGTCGCTGCGGGCGGAGCTGGCGCAGCTGCGCGAGACCTCCACGCAGTTCGATATGAGCCTGCAGGCGAATCTGGAAAACCTGCAGGAGCGCGTGCGCTACCTGGAACAACAAATTGAGGCGCAGAC
This sequence comes from Fimbriimonadales bacterium, assembly GCA_026416655.1. Classification (GTDB taxonomy): domain Bacteria; phylum Armatimonadota; class Fimbriimonadia; order Fimbriimonadales; family GBS-DC; genus GBS-DC. The sequence continues at coordinate 762 of JAOAES010000016.1, read as the reverse complement.
GCGCGTGCAAATCTGAAGGGGGACACACGATGGACTGGGCGCAGTGGTTAGCAATCGGGATGATTGGCGCAGCGAGCGTGATTTTCCTGCCGTTGTGGATCGTTGGCATGCTGAGTGAGATTCTGGCGCATCGTCGCGCGATGAAACAGGGCGGGGCGGATATCGAGGCGATTGTGAAGCAGATTCAGGCGTTGCGCGAGGAACTGCACGCCCTGCGCGATACTTCCATGGAACATCACCTGAGCCTGCAGGCACAGGTAGAGAGCCTACAGGAGCGCGTACAGGCTGTTGAGGAGCAAGGGGATATCCTACATCGGCGCGACTGACTGTATCATCGCGCTCAGGAGTTGCCAGAGCCAGCTGCCCATCAGCCCCAGCACGATAGCCAGCACGATGACCACCAGCCCGCCCGCTATGGAGCCGCGCAGCATCGCGATGACGCCGCAGGTGAGTCCGCCGAACAACCCGACGGGCGGGACACATAACCCGAACATCGCCAGCAGCACGCCCGCCGTGATGCACCCTCGCGCGCGGCGGTAGCGCTGGGCAGCGGGCATATACAGATCCGCCGGGTTCACAGGCGGCGGGGCAGCAACGTAAGGATGCGGCGCAGAAACCGTCGGCGGCTGGGGATAGGCGGAAGGCGCGTAGGCAGGCGCGCCCCCGCGCAGCGAATCCGCCGCCTGCCTCGCGCCAATCAGCGTCGGGTCCAAGCGGTAGGCGTTCTCGTAGGCTTTCAGCGCGTCCTGCAGCCTACCCTGT
>JAOAES010000011.1 GCA_026416655.1 Fimbriimonadales bacterium | reverse complement strand
TAGCCGCCCCAGCGCGGGTTCGCCCGCACATAGACATAATAGGTTCCCCGTGGCGCGAGTGGAATCTGTACCTGTGAAGCGGCAGAGTTTAGGGAGTCCCACTCCGAATCGTCGTTGTCGTAAAACCGTCCGTCGGGCGCGACCACTCGAATTACGGTATCGACATAGGTCTGCGTGCGAACAGTAAGCGTCTGCCCCGTGTTGTCGAGATCGAAGCGATACACATCCACATCGCCCGTGTCATAGCTTAGGAATCGGTAGTCGTTCGTGATGAACTCACCCCCAGAAATCCGCCCCAAGTAGATAGCTTGTTCTGGCGTGTTGTTGGGTTCGGAGGGGTCATAGTCAGGCGCGGTGATGCCCGGAAACACGCGCAGTGCGTAGCGCGCCCGCGCCAGATTCTGCCAGTAGAACACCTCCACGCTATAGACCCCCGGTGTCAGGTCGCGCGTCAAGCCGGGCGCAAAGCGATTCAGGGGCAGGTCGGGGTTGCCGCCGTTGTCGTTGTCTGCAATTAGATTGCCATTCGCATCGTACAGGCGTAAGACGGCATCAAGGTTTGTGTCTACACGAAGGGAATAGGTTCCCGCTTGCGTAATCTGAAAACGATAGAAATCGCGGTCGCCTACAGGGCTGAGTTTCGCGTCCCAGACAACGAACCCCCTTGACAGGCTCACGGGAGCGTCGATAGCCTGCGACGCGCTGAGGCTGTTGTTCGGTTCTTGCTCCAAATAAGGCGTCATTTGAATCTGCGCGGCGGCGCAGAAAAGGGTCGTCCATATCCCTGCCAGTATCGCACCCTTTCTCATGAAAGCACCTCGCTGCCTGCTAAATATACCTGCCAAAGATTAAGCTCGGTTTAAGGCGGAGGCTCAGAGATTCCTCGCTCCGTTCGGAATGACAGGGTTTGACCTGCCGACTCTCTCGCCCTGCGAGGAATGACAGCGTGGCTCTCACGAAGAACGCTTGTCATTCCGAGCCGAAGGCGAGGAATCTCGCGCCTGCCCTAAGATGGCTTCGCCTCGCGTTCGTGTTGCACCAGCACGCGCCTTAAGATTTTACCTGACGGCGATTTCGGAATCTGTTCGACGAACTCGACACGCCGAATCTTCTTGAACGGCGCGACGCGCTCGGCGACATAGTCCATCAACTCCTGCGCAGTCGCCTGCCCCTTCAGCACGATGTAGGCTTTGGGCACTTCGCCCGCCTCTTCATCGGGGCTGGGGATGACGGCGGCGTCGGCTACGGCGGGGTGCGTGAGCAGCACCGCCTCCAACTCCGCAGGGGCGATTTGTAAGCCCTTGTATTTAATCATCTCCTTCACGCGGTCGACGATGTAGAAGTAGCCGTCCTCGTCCACATAGCCCACATCGCCTGTGCGTAGCCAGCCGTCGGGCGTGAGGGTCTGCGCTGTCGCGTCGGGATTGTTCAGGTAGCCCCTCATCACCTGCGGACCGCGAATCCAGATTTCGCCCTCCTCGCGCACGCCGAGCGGGTTGCCTGTTTCGAGGCTCACGACGGCGCACTCGGTATTCGCGATGGGCACGCCCACCGAGCCAAGCTTGATTCGGGCGGGGTCTTCGGGGTTCACATGCGTCACGGGACTGGTCTCGGTCAGACCGTAGCCCTGCAGCACGATGCATCCGAGTCGCTCGGAACACGCCTGTGCCAGCTCCGCGCTCAGCGGCGCCGCGCCCGACATGATAATCTTCAGATGCGACAGATCGTAGTTGTCCACAATCGGGTGCTTCGCCAGCGCGAGGATAATCGGCGGCACGAGGTTCGCCCGCGTGATTTTGTAGTCCTGCATAACCTTCAAAAACTGCTCCAGATCAAAGCGGGGCATAGTCACGATGGTCATCCCCCGATAGAGGCACAGATTCAGAATGACCAGCATCCCGTAGATATGATAAAATGGTAGCACACCTATCACGCGCTCATCCTGCTGCAGGTTCACGCCCGACGCCAACACCTGCACCATGTTCGCCACGAGGTTGCGGTGGGTGAGCATCACGCCTTTGGGTAGCCCTGTCGTGCCGCTGGAGTAGGGCAGCACGATGAGGTCTTCGGCGGGATTGATTGACACCTCTGGCGGTTCGGCTTCGGCGAGCAGTTCGGTGAACGGGGTTGCGCCTGCGCCTTCCCCGATGACGAACACCTCTTGCACACCCGCCTGCTGCGCCGCAGGGAGTGCCTTCTCCAGCAGCGGACCGACCGTAATCAGGAACTTCGCGTTCGAGTCGCGCAGCTGGTAGGCGAGTTCGTCGACGGTGTAGAGCGGGTTCGCTGTCGTCCCGATTCCGCCCGCCAGCGCGACGCCGTGATACGCCAGGGGGTATTCGGGCAGGTTCGGGCTGTAGATTCCTACCACATCGCCTTTGCGCAAGCCGCGCTTCGCGAGGTTGCCCGCCACGCGCCGTACGCCGCCGTAGAGTTGCGTGTAAGTCAGCGTGCGCCCGCTGACGCCGTCGATCATCGCGGGCTTTTCACCATACTGTAGCGCATGTTGATAAACCATCTGTGGCACCCCGACATCGGGAATTGCCACATCTGCATAAGGGCTTTTGAAAACCATCTCCGTACCTCCAGCCTATATATATGTGCAAAGCGCAGGGTTTCCTGCCCGATATGGTAAAATCCCGCTGTATGATTCTCGTCATCGGCGGCGCGGGCTATATCGGCTCGCACATGGTGAAGTATCTGCTCCACAAAGGCGAGCGGGTTGTCGTGTTGGATAACTTTTCCACGGGGCACAGGCAGGCGGTTCTCGGCGGCGTGCTGGAGGTGGGCGACCTGCGCGACGCGGAGACCTTGAGTAGGGTGTTCCGTCAATACGAGATTGAATGCGTGATGCATTTTGCGGCGTTTATCTTCGCAGGCGAGTCGATGCGCGACCCCGCGAAGTATTACGACAATAATGTGCTGGGTTGCCTGCGCCTGATGGAAGCGATGCGCCTCAGCGGAGTGCAGCAGATTATTTTCTCCTCAACAGCGGCGGTGTACGGTGAGCCGATAGAGGTTCCCATCCCCGAAACGCATCTCTTGAACCCGACGAACACCTACGGCGAGACGAAGCGCGTGATGGAAGGCATGCTGCGCTGGTACGGGCAGGCGTATGGGATTCGCTCGATAGCGTTGCGTTACTTCAACGCGGCGGGCGCAGACCCCGAGGGTGAACTGGGCGAAGACCACCGCCCGGAGGAGCATCTCATTCCGCTCACGCTGTTCGCCGCGCTGGGCAAGCGTGAATCGATCTCCGTGTTCGGCACAGACTACGACACGCCCGACGGCTCTTGTATTCGCGACTATGTGCATGTGTGGGATTTGTGCGAGGCGCACTATCTGGCGTTACAGCGGTTGCGCGCGGGCGCGCCCAGCGATGTGTACAATCTTGGCAACGGTCAAGGCTATTCGGTGCTGGAGGTGATTCACACCGCCGAGCAAGTCGTAGGCAAGCCGATTCCAACGGTTTATGCGCCACGCCGACCGGGCGACCCGGCACGTCTGGTGGCGTCATCGGAAAAAGCACAGCATGCACTTGGCTGGCAACCTCGTTATCCCGCACTGGCGACGATGATCGAGCATGCGTTTCGATGGTTCGTGGCGCACCCGAATGGCTATGGCGAGAACCCAGTTCCCTAAGCCTGCTCGCCCGCTATTGATGGGCGCGGTGTAGCCTCCATGCCTGCTTTCGGGTTCTTTTGGGGTAGGGGACGAGTCATAACGATTGCACTGGAGAGTGGGGGCTCTTCAGTGGTATAATCGGCGACTGTATGGGGAATGCGCTGCCCGAATCGTTTTACCTGTCACCGACCGTGGAGGTAGCCCGCGCGCTGCTCGGATGCTGGCTGGTTGTGCGCGACGAGGCAGGCTGGATAGGCGGGCGCATCGTGGAAACGGAGGCTTATACGCAGGACGATCCCGCCAGCCACAGCTATCGAGGCAAAACCGAGCGCAACGCGGCGATGTTCGGACCGCCCGGCACGGCATATGTGTACCTTATTTACGGCGTTCACGAGTGCTTCAACGCGGTCTGCCAGCCGGAGGGCATCGGCGAGGCGGTGTTAATCCGCGCCTTAGAGCCGACGCTGGGGCTGGAGCAGATGTATCTACGACGCGGGCAGGTTCACTGGACGCAGCTCTGTCGCGGACCGGGCAACCTCTGTCGTGCGCTGGGCATCACGCGGGCGTTCAACGGTGAGTCGCTCAGAACCGGGCGCGTGCAAATCTGGCAGGGCGAGCCAGTGACGGACAGTCTGGTTGGCGTCTCGCCGCGCATCGGCGTTTCGCAGGCGAAGGAACGGCTCTGGCGGTTCTACTTGTTAAATAATCGCTGCGTGTCGGGGCGGACAGGCAAATGAACTGGCTAATTGGGCTGGGGCTGGCGGGACTGATTGCGCTCGTTGCGGGGCGTATGCGATGGCTCACGACGGGCGGCGCGCTCATGGCAACGCTGGTGGGCGCGAGCGTGTTCGGGGCAGGCGGCGTCTCGGCGAGTATCCCCATGCTTGCGTTCTTCCTGAGCGGGAGCATGCTACCACACGCTCTCGGACGCCCTCATAAGACCGATCGTCGTACCGCGTTTCAGGTAGCAGCGAATGGGCTTGCTCCGATGCTCTGCTGCTGGGGCGTCCTGTTGTATCCTGAGATGGAGCCGGCGTTCTGGCTGGGCTATGCGGCGAGTTTGGCGACGGCGACCGCCGACACTTGGGCGACCGAGTTCGGCGTGCGCTTCAGCGAGACAGCGTGGATGGTCACGACGGGCAGGCGCGTGCCCGCAGGGGAATCGGGCGCGATAAGTGTCGTCGGCACGCTCAGTGGGATGTTGGGCGCTCACATCCTCGCCGTGTTCTGCACGCCGCTTATGGGCTACGGCGTTCAAGCTTGGGCTGTTTGGGGACTGGGTGTGGGCGGCATGGTTCTGGACAGTCTGCTCGGCGCAACGCTGCAGGGGCGGTTCCAGTGTGCGGCTTGCGGGGCGACTGGCGAGCAGCGGCTCTGTTGCGGGGCGTCGGCGCGGCTCGTGCGCGGCGTGCGCTGGGTGGACAACAACGCCGTGAACCTGCTCAGCACGCTGGCGACGGCAGGGGCGGCGATACTGGTCTGGGAATAGTCTCAACAGGTACACTTGCAGTGTTCTCGTCATGGATGACCTGCAGAGGCTGTTGCAGACGCGCTTTGGCTTTCCTGCCTTTCGCGCGGGGCAGGAAGAGGCGATTCGCGCCGCGCTGGAGGGCAAGCGCGTGCTGCTCATTCAGCCGACGGGCTGGGGCAAGAGCCTCGTGTATCAGATGATTGCCGCGCTGAAGGGGCTGACGCTGGTCTTCTCGCCCCTGCGCGCCCTGATGCGCGACCAAGTGCGCCAGGCGAACGAACGGTTCGGGCTACGCGCTGAGACGGTCAACTCCGACATGGACGAGGAGTCGCAACGCCTTGCGCTGGAACGCGCGGCGCAGGGCGCGCTGGATTTGCTCTACATCGCTCCCGAACGCCTGCAGAACCCCCTGTGGCAGGAGTACCAGAGCCGCCTGCCCATTCGCGCTGTGGTCATCGACGAGGCGCACTGCGTCTCGCTCTGGGGGCACGACTTTCGCCCTGAGTATCGGCGGATAGTGAACCTCGTGCGCCTGCTGCCGCGTGAGGTTCCGGTGGTCGCCGTGACCGCCACCGCCACGCCGCGCGTGGAAGAGGATGTACGGGCGCAAATTGGCGAGCCGTTCCACCTGCTGCGTGGGCAACTGATGCGCCCGAACTTGCGTTTGCGCGTGATTCGCGCCGAGAACGAGGCGCACAAACTCGCGTGGCTGGCACACCTGCTGCGAACCCTGCCCGGCAGCGGGCTGATTTACACCGCCACGCGCCACTCCAGCGAGATTGCCGCCCAGTTCCTGCAGGCGCAGGGGCTGCCAGTGCGCTACTATCACGCGGGGCTGGGCGAGGAGCGTCCCGCGCTGGAGGAGCAGCTGCTGCGCAACGAACTCAAAGCCTTAGCCGCCACGAACGCGCTCGGCATGGGGCTGGACAAGCCCGACATCCGCTTCGTGATTCACTACGAGACGCCCGCCTCGCCCCTGCACTACTATCAGGAGATCGGGCGCGCCGGGCGCGATGGACTGGAATCGCACTGCATCCTGCTCGCCCACCCCGACGACATCGAAACGCAACGCGCCCTCATCGAAAGCAACCGCCCTCCGCGCGAGCAGTATCAGCTAATCTACTCGCTGCTGCAACTCCAGCCGATGCGGGAGCGCGAACTGATGCTGGAGACGGGCTACGCCCAGACCACCACGCGCACCATTCTGTACGACCTGCAGGATCAGGGGCTGATTACCCGCGACTCGGAACGCTACTATCGCGCCGTGAGCAACCAGATTCTGCGCTTCGACGACTACGACACGCTCTATCAGGCGAAGCTGAGCGAGCTGCAGAAGATGGTGGACTACTGGGACATCGCCGAGTGTCGGATGCGCTATCTATGTCGGTTTCTGGGGGATGGAGCGGCGGGGGACTGTGGGCAGTGCGATGTTTGCACAGGCGAGCGGCTCCGTGAACCCGATGAATCGCTTCGACGCGCCGCCGAGTTGTTCGCCTTCCACCCGCCCCTCAACATCGGCGCGGTCTACAAAAAAGAGCCTGTGTATGCCGACGGCGTTGCGCTGAGTTTCTACGGGGGTACGGCGGTCGGGCAGACGATACACGCATGCAAGTATGGCGCGCCGCCGCAACCGTTCCCCGATTGGCTGGTGGAGCAGAGCGCGGCATTCCTTGCGGAATCGTTCCCGATTGCCGCGCTGCAGGGCGTGGTTCCGATACCCTCTACCGTCAGCGGCAGCCTCGTGGACGATTTCGCGGGACGGCTCGCGCAACGGCTCGGCGTCCCGCTTCTGCGTGCGCTGGTCAAAACCCGCGCGACACAGCCTCAGAAGGACTTCAAAAACGCCGTGCAGAAAGCGAAGAACATCGAGGGGGCGTTCGAGGTCGCTCAGTCTGTGCAGGGCACAACGCTGCTGATTGTGGACGATGTGTTCGATTCAGGCGCGACGCTCAAAGAGGCGGGCAGAGTCCTCAAGCAGGCGGGCGCAGGTAAGCTCTATGCATTTTGCATCGCGCGTACACGGCATCGGGGGGATTTGTAGCAAGCACGCGCCGCAGAAATGGGAACAGGCGACTCAGGTATCCTTCTCCCTGTGCATGCTGACGCCATCACGCGCTACCTGAGCGAAGTGGGAAACCTCAGCACCGAATCGGCGCGGTCGCACCGGTTCGCTCAGCTGCTTCAAGAGCTGTTTGGCACAGAACCTGGCTTTATCGAGCAGTACGCGCAGAGGATTGAGCAGCTCGTGCGCACGCGCCAGAAAGACCGCCTGCTGCGCGGGCAAGTGGACAACCTGTTCGGCAACCTGATTATTGAGTTCGAAGCCGACCTTGAGCGCAAACGCGCCGAAGCCGAGGCGCAGCTCGCCAAGTATGTGCAAATCCTGTGGGCACAAGAGCCAGAGGAGCGCAAGACGCCCTACTTATGTTTGGCGACGGATGGCGTGCGGTTTGCGGTGTATACGCCAGTGGAAACCTCACCCCCC
>JAOAES010000286.1 GCA_026416655.1 Fimbriimonadales bacterium | reverse complement strand
TCGGCTTGCGCTGCGCCCACAGGAATCGCCAGTCGGTCTCCATCGGCGGCGCGAGGGGGTCTAAGTAGAACCGATGGGGCGGCGTGGCGTCGCTGATGACAAGCGTCGTGGCAACCGCCTGATAGCCCTCGTGCAGCGCGTGGAGCAGATACTCGCCCTCTGGCAAGAATGCTTGCAAACGCCCGTCGGGCAAGGCGCGGAAACTGTAGGTCTGTCCTGTTCCCTGTTCCGTGAGTGTCAGTTCCACGCTGAGCGCGCGCCCTGACACCGAGTCGTGGAAACGCAGGTCAACCCACTGCTGCGCCGAAGCTATACTCAGTGCTGTTAACAGGAGGAAGCCCAGAATCCCTTTCACCGCACCGCGCATGACCTCAGTATACCACAGGTTTATTCGCCCACACCCATGAACTCATCAACGGCGTGGAAGATGTTGCTATAGTAGCCCCAAGCGAGGCTAATCATCGCAATCCCGGTGGCAAGGATGCTGACGAAAATCATCAGTCGGAAGAAGGCGCGCGGCAGCCGCTGCAGGTTGCTCACGGCGCGTTCACGATACCAGCTCGCCAGCGTCTGCAGGATGTTGGGCAAATCGCCCGTTTGCACGCCCGTGCGCGCCATCATAATCTCCTCGATGGGGAACAGCCCGGAGCGTTCCAGCGCGGCGTCGATATGAGCTGCCCCCTCCGCCCGTCCGAGGTCGATGCTCAGCAACGCTTCCGCCAGTGCGCGGTTCGGTATCGCGCCCGCCGCAAGGGCATGCGCCGTCGCAGGGTAGACGCCCGCATGCGTCAGGCGTCCCAGATGGAACAGGTACTGCTCCAGCGACTGCGCACGAACCCAGTCGGCATATGTAAAAAATCCCAGTCCCCTCAGGCGCAGGCGCGCCGCCAAACGCTCGCTGCCGGCGACGAGATAGCCCAGCAACATCAGCGCCATCAGGATCAACAACATGGGCAATCCATAGCGCAGGAACGCCTTGCCGAACCCGCCCAGAATCGCCTGCATCGCCTCCGCCCTTCCGCCGCCCTGAAAATCCTGAAAGCCCCAGACGAAACCGATGCCGAACGGCGCAATCAACGGCAGCAGCAACACCGCCTGCCACAGACAGCCCTGCGAGAGCAGCGACCAGCGGCGCACCGTGCGATGTTGCTCGTAATACTCGATGAGCCTGTCAAGCATCTCAGGCAGATAGCCACCATGTTCAGCAGCACGGAACGCGCCCACCAGAAATGCGGGGAACAGGTTGGGAAACTTGCGCATCGAGTCGGAGAGGGCGACGCCCTGCACGGCATCGTGGGCGATTTCCATGCTGGCGCGCTGGAGACCTTTGTGGAGCGTGCGCTGGCTCAGGCTCTGGAAGGCGTTCGCAGGCGACATGCCTGCTTTGAGCATGGAGCGCAACTGTATCAGCCACGCTGACATCGCGTGGGGCGAAACGCGCGAGCGTTCCCAATTGGTGGCTTGGGCGTCCCGCCCAAGCATGCTCGTCGGCGAGGACGCCGACGCTACGCCCGTGGCTTGGGCGTCCCGCCCAAGCGTACTCGTCGGCGAGGACGCCGACGCTACGGGAGGTATCATCGGCGAGGACGCCGACGCTACAGTGGGGTTAGCTGCCAGCATCACCACGCGCAGCCCTTGCTGCCCCAGAATCTGCTGCGCTTGATTCACATCCGCCGCGCTCAGCTCCCCTGCGACGACTCGCCCCCCTGAATCAACGGCTTGATAGCGATAGACGGGCATCGTAAACCCGCACCTCCTGATTTGTAATACGCGAATCGCGCAACAATTCCTGCAGAGGCGTCCCATCGGGCAAGATGTAATCGGGGGTCATCTCCGCGAGCGGGATCAGCACAAACGCGCGCTCGCGCATACGGGGATGGGGAATCGTGAGCGATGGCGTCTCCAGCGTCAGGTCGTCATACAAAATGATGTCAACATCCAGCGTGCGCGGCATCCAGCGACCTTCATCGAAAGTGCGCCCTAATTCCGCCTCGACGGCTTTCACGGCGTCCAAGAGAGCCTGCGGCGTTAGCTCTGTCTCCGCCCACACGCCCAGATTCAGATACAGGCGCGGGTCGGGCGTCTCGCCCACGGGAACCGTCTCGTACACCTGCGAAACTTGGAGCGGAAACACCCCGTGCGCTTGCAAGCGGCGCACGCCCTCCCGCAGGTTCGCCAAACGGTCGCCCAGATTCGAACCGAGACTGAGATAGACCTTCGCCGCCATGCACGGGGGATTATACCCCTTGACAAAACGGCAGGGAATCGGGTATAAATAGTCAGTCAACCAATATGGTCTAATGAGTTGACAAGGAGACACAAGGATGTATGTTCGATGGCTACGGACGATAGGCTACGGTGTTTCGCTAATGGCGATGATGGCGTTCTTAGCAGCGTGCGGCAATCAGGGCGCGCCTTCCTCAAATGGAGCGGCGGAGACTCAATCTTCAGAACCGTCTAATGCTGCAAAAACCCCCGAACCCGCCAAAGCCGTTGACCCTGAAGCGGCGAAGGGCAAGCTGGTGTTCGTGCAAACGGGCTGCAACGCCTGCCATATGAGTCCAGCGGTTGGCAAGGACTATCCCGATTTGCGCGGGCTGTACGGCTCGCAGGTGAAACTCAAGGACGGCTCTACTGTGACAGCCGACGAGGCATACCTGCGCGAGTCGATAGTGAACCCCAATAAGCAGATTGTCGCGGGCTACCCGCCTTCGATGCCGCCGTACAACTACCTGAAGGAAGAACAGATTAATCAGCTGATTGCCTACATCAAGTCGCTCAAGGACGAAAAACCGGAGTTTGTGAAGCACTGAGCTTCGCCGGGCTTATGGTTCTCTACAGGGGCGGGCGCGGTGCGCCTACGGCAACGCGCATGGCGTCTGCCTCTGTAAGGAGTTGCTGAGCCGTTGTCACGTCGCCTTCTGCTTCTCTCAGGGTCGCCTGCAGTTCAAGGCACATCGCTTCATGCACTCGGCGTCCCAGTGTGCGATTGCGTCGAAGCGATTCGGCGAGCGACTCCTGCGCCGCTGCCTGTTCGCCCCGTGCTAACTGCGCTTCAGCAAGGTAGAGCAGCGTCGTCGCAATCCATGGGCTGTTATCCTGCTCGCGCCAGAAGGCGAGGCATGCCTGCAGTTCTTCGAGCGCGTCGGGTTCGCCCAGCCGACAGTTCAGATGCGCCTTGTGGGTACGAGCGAAGTGGAGGCGGAACTGGTCGCCCTCGGCGCGGCGTTGTGTGAGGGCGCGGTCGAGAGAGCGGCGTGCCGCCTGCAGGTCGCCTGCGTCGCGCTCGATCAGCCCGCGCACTTCCATCGTGAATGCGCTTGAGCGGGCGCCATGCGCCTGTTCCGCCATCTGGATGAGTTCTCGGGCGCGTTCGTAGTCGCCCTGCAATCGCTGAAGGTTCGCCTTCAGAGTAAGTCCCCAGCCTGTCTCGATGCCGCTCAGTTGCGCCCAGTGCAGGCTATCGTCCACCGCCTGCCCTGCCTCGCGAAGTCGCCCCAGCTGCATCAGGCTGTAGGCGCGAGCCTGATAGACCTCCGCGAGGCGCACGCCGTCTTGGAGCATCTCGGCAATCGCGCCTAACTGCGCCAATAGCGAGAGCGATTCTTCATAGCGCCCCACCACCTGACAGTAGTCGTTCCAGTCGCCCAGTGTGGTAGCAATCCACAGGGGGTCGCCCAACTGGCGGGCGATATGGGCGCTCGCTTGGAACCACTGAGGCAAAGCGGTTCGCGGGGGTGCGAGCGACGGCGAATACCAAGTGGCGATTCGGCGTCCCGCCAGTTGCAAGACGCGCTCGTCGGCGAAGAGCGTACGTTGCGCCGCCGTCTCGCCCCACTGCTGGATGAACGCATCGTTATTCAGTACTATCGCCGAATGCACGCCATAGTAGAGCGCCCATGCGTAGGTCGACTCGTCAGGGCGGCTCAAGTCGAGCGTCTGGAGCGCGTAGGTATGCGCTTCGGCGTAGTGTCCAGCGTCGGCAGCCCATTCTGCTTGCAGCAGGCGCGCCTGCGCCTGGATGGGGGGAGGCAGATGCATTGCCAGTCGCTCCACCGCCGCTGTTGCAAACCGCTGGAGCACGCGCAACGACCAGTAGCGGCGCGTGCAAAGAAGCAGTTCGAGGGCGTGCGCTGGGGAGCCGCGTGCCTCTGCCAGGCGCAGGGCTTCCAATAAATGTTCGCGCTCTGCGTCCCAGAACGCGAGCCAGTCGCTGAGCCGGTCGTCAAACTGGTGTATCGCTCGAGTCTGCGCCTCTGACAGGATCCATTCCCCGAGGCGCGTCTGCGCCGCATGTTGAGTCTCTGGCGACGCCTGTTTCCAAGCGTACTCGCGGAGCGTTTCCAGCAGGCGCAGGCGTCGCGCTCCAGCTCGCTCCTCGCTTTGCAGCAAACCGGCTGCGATGAGTTGCTCGATCACCGTCCACAGGTCGGCGTCGGGGCAAACCGCCTGGGCTGCATCGAGGGTGAAATCGCCTCGGAAAACCGACAGGCGTTGCCAGACTGTGCGGGTTTCGGCGTCCAGCGACTCGGCACAGGCGTCCAGAACAGCGTGCAAGCTGCGATGGCGTGGGGGCAGCTCGCGCCGCGCAGTCTGCAGCCAGCTCAGACGGTCAGCGAGCCGTTCGAGCATCTGCTGCGGGCTAAGCACACCTGCCCGCGCCGCCGCCAGCTCCAGCGCCAGCGGAATCCCGTCCAGCCGGCGACAGAGTTCTGTCACTTGCTCGAGGCGTTCCGGTGTGAGCCGAAAATCGGGCATAATCCGCTGCGCCCGATCCGCGAACAACTGAACCGCCGGCGCGGTCGCTTCCGCCTTCTCCGGCTCCACCATGAGCGGTGGCAGCGGCAAGAGATACTCGCCTGCCACCTGAAGCGGTGCGCGCGAGGTAATCAACAGGCGGAGGTCAGGAGCATGAGCAAGCAGCGCTTCAACGGTTGTCGCCCCTTCCGGCAGCAGCTGCTCATAATTATCTAAGACCAGCACGCCCTGCACTCGGTTCAGATAACTCAGCGTCTGTTGGCGGGGGTCTGGCGCAGCGGGCAATCCCAACGCACCTTGCAACACATTCCAGAGGAATTCGGGTGCGGGAACTGCCTGCAAATCTACCCACCAGATGGGCGATGCGTTGCGTGCCTCCACCCTGTGGGCGAACTCCTGCGCGAGGCGCGTCTTGCCGATTCCGCCCAGCCCCGTGAGCGTGACCAGTCGCGCCGCGCCCTCGATGAGCCATGCCCAGAGCTGCTCCAGTTCACGGGTACGACCATAGAAGGGATTCGCTGGGCGTGGCAGATGCAGCATGGGCGCCTCGCTTTCTGCCTGTTGTTTCCGGGAGCGCGTCGGGGGCGTCGAGGCGCGCTCCGATGAGGACGAAGCCGTGAGCGGTCTCGCTTCCATGCACTGGCGTTGCAGGCGTTGAAGCGCGTCGGGCAGGGGGTCTGCGTAGAGTCGCTTCCAGTGCGCCTCGTAATGGTCGCAAACCTGCTGCGCCTGCGCGATGCGTCCCTGCTGCAGATAGAACGCCGTGAGTTGTTCCGTCGCCTCCCAGTCCAGCGGTTCCAGTTGGAGCATCCGATGGAGCCAGTGTTGGCGTTGCGTTGGGTCGTTGGTCAGCGCGAGTTGGCGCAGGGCGTGCAGGCACTCCGCTTGGCAGCGCGCCGCCGCCTCCACCGCCCACGGCTCGTAGCATTCTGGTAGCAGCGCGCCCCGATGCAGCTCCACCGCGCGTTGCAGCCATATCCTGCGTTGCGCCGCGTCGACTTCCGCACGATTTGCCAACGCCAACGCCTGCTCGAACTGTATGACATCCGTCGTGAAATGCTCCGTGTTCAGTGCAACGGAAGTGCGATTGGTCTGGAGCAGTTGACCGGCGGGCAGGTCGGGCATATCCAGCGCGTGTCGCAGCGCGCTGATTGCCATGTTGAGGCTGTGGCGAGCGTTTTCATGGGAGTCCTCGCCCCACAGCAAATCGGCAAGCACGGTTCGTGGGAACCGGTGGGGAGGCGTCAACGCCAGATATGCCAAGAGCTGCCCCGTTTTCGCCGTACGGAAACGATGCAGACGTCGCTCACCGCGCTCCAGTTCCAGTTGTCCAAACAGCCGAATGTACCAGCTCAAAAAGCCCCTGATATATTATACCGCATTCAGTTATGCGAAAACCTACGGCATCAAGCTCGCCACGGCAATTGAGGCGTCGGGCAGGAACAGGGGCTGAATCGAATCGCTCGCTTTAAGCGTCCGCCGTTGCTGATACGCCGCGCCGTAGACCGCCTTCGGGTCGGGCGCAGGCTCTCGATACACCTCCAGCGTGCGCTGCTTGAGGTTCAAAATCCAGTATTCGGGGATGCCCGCGTGCGCGTAGAGGCTCCCCTTCGTCTCGCGATCCGTGCGGAGGGAGGTCTCCGCGATTTCCACAACCAGCAGGGCAGTGGTGGGGTGCTCATCCAGATAATCACGCTGTCTGCCGCTCACGATAGCTATGTCGGGGAACGGCTCGTCGTAGTCGCCCAGTGCGAGGGGGAGCTGTACCCGCACGTGCATGGTTTCAGGCAACAGACGCATCAGTAGTTCGTTCGCCAAGGCCACAGCAACAGCATGCAAGGTTCCCACAGGCTCTCTCCTAACTAATTCCCCCGCAATAAGCTCCAGTCGGTCTTCGGGGGCGAACACGCCCGACTCCATTAACGCCTCAAACTCAGCGCGGGTAATCCACCGCTTGAGCGGGAGGTGCGGGCGACGACGCAGCTTCGGCGCGTTCAGCATACGGCTCATGGCTGAATTATACCGTCGGACGGAAACGGGTATACTCTACGCCATCACATACCGCGCCCGACGCGCCAGGGTGTCTCGGCGGGCGTTCGTCGGCAGGACGCCGATGCAACGCGCCAAGATTGTAAGCGCGGAAGACGGCGTGGGAGGAATCAACCCGGAGGCAAACGATGGCAGAACTGAGTATGCGCGATCTACTGGAAGCGGGCGTGCATTTCGGGCATCCGACCCGCAAATGGCACCCCAACATGCGCCGCTACATCTACGGCGCACGCAGCGGAATCCATATCATCGACCTGCACAAGACCGTCGAGATGTTCGACAAGGCGCAAAAAGCCGTGAAGGAGATAGTCAACAACGGCGGGCATGTCCTGTTTGTAGGCACGAAGAAGCAGGCGCGGGACGCCATCAAGGAAGCCGCTCTCCGCAGTCGGCAGTATCACATCACCTATCGCTGGCTCGGCGGCACCCTGACCAACTTCCGCACCATTCAGTCGCGTGTGAAGCGACTGAAAGAGCTGGAACGGATGATTCAGGAGGGCGAACTGGACCGCATCCCCAAGAAAGAAGCCTCGCGCTTGCGTAAAGAGTACGAGAAACTGGAGCGCAACCTGGGCGGTATCAAAGACATGCCCGGTCTGCCTTCCGCGCTGTTTATCGTCGACCTCAAAGAGGAACACACCGCGGTCGCGGAAGCGCGCCGACTCGGCATCCCGACGATTGCAATCGTCGACACCAACTGCGACCCTGATGAGGTGGACTATCCCATCCCCGGCAACGACGACGCGATTCGCGCTATTCGGCTCATCGCGGGGCGTATCGCCGACGCGATTATCGAAGAAAAGCAACTCGAATGGCAAGGCGCGGAGGTCGTGCCTGCAGAAGAGATGCCGGTAGTAGAAGAAGAAGCCCCTCTCTCGCCAGAGCAGGTGGCGGAGTACGGTAAGATGTTCGGCGAGGAGATCGCCCCCGAAAACCGCCCCTCCGATGACGAGATTATGGGCAAAGAGTGGGAACTGATGAAACGACACCGCTTAGAAGACTTAGAGGAGGAATACCGATGAGCATTAGCCCCCAACTGATTAAGTCCCTGCGCGATGAAACGGGCGCAGGCTTTATGGATTGTAAAAACGCCCTGGAGCAAGCGGGCGGCGATATGGAAAAGGCGCGCCTCATCCTGCGTGAAAAAGGCGCGATTATCGCCAGCAAACGCGCCAGCAAAGAGGTGAACCAGGGTGTCATCGCAGGCGCGCTTAGTGAAGACGGACGCACGGGCGCGCTCATCGACCTGCGCTGCGAGACCGACTTCGTGGCGCGCAACGAGGAGTTCCTGAACCTCGCCAACGAGCTGCTCCAGCACGTGCTTGCCGTCGGCGAAGAAGGCAACATGGACGCGATTCTGCAGCGACCTGCCCTCTCCGACAGCAGCATCACCGTCGAAAAGCAGATCGAAATCGCCATCGGCAAGACGGGCGAGCGCATCGCCTTCCAGAACTACGCGATTGCCCGCGTGCCCGAAGGCGAGAACGGCGTGGTGGACATCTATATCCACCACAACAAGCTCGTCGGCGTGATGGTGGTGCTGACAGGGAGCGCGGATAAAGAGACGATGCAGAACCTCGCGCACGAAATCGCGATTCAAATCGCTTGGAGCGCGCCGCAGTACCTCTCCAAAGACGATATCCCCGCAGAACTGCTACAACAGGAGCTGGAGATTGAGAAGCAGCGCGCCATCAACGAGGGCAAGCCCGAAAATGTCGCTGAGAACATCGCGCGCGGGCGCGTGAACAAGGGCTTCGTGCAGAAAGTCGCCCTGCTGGAGCAACCGTTCTACAAGGACGAGTCCAAGACCATCGGCGACATGCTTAAGGCGGCGGGCGGCGACCTGAAAGTGGTGCGCTTCGTGCGCATGGAGGTCGGGGCGTCGTAAGAACGTCCCAGCGGTGAAATCCGCCCTCACCGCCACCTCTTGCTGGCTTGAGCGTCAGGGATGCTGTCGCTCTGGAGGGACGGTTCAGCTTCGGCAGCGGTTGCTGAGTAGTTCATGGGCAGGAAAATCACTTCCTGCCCCTAAATTTTTCGCCATGCGTGCTGGATGGTTGTTGGGGCTGTTGCTGTGGGCGGCGGCGTGGAGCCAGTCGCCAGTTACGCGGGCGGACTTGGCAGTGCGCCTGATTGAGATGGAGACCTGTTGGGAGGCGCATCGCGATTCGCAGGAGGCGCGCCTGCGCGCCACGCGCCCCCTCTCGGAGGGGCTGACAGCGTTCTTCTCAGGGCGGTTCGACGCGCTCGCGCGGAACCTGACGCAGACTTGCGCAGTGCTGCGTTCCGACGCGCCTCCCACGCCCGAAATGCTCTACGCGGGCGCGCTCGGTGTGCGCATGCCCCATGCCGTCGAGAAAGAGGCGCTGGATAAGGGCGAACTGGTGTTGCGGCTCCAGCTGTTCGAGTTCTACGCCGCTGAGAAGCCCCAAACGCCCCTGCAGCTGCGCTGGAA
>JAOAES010000211.1 GCA_026416655.1 Fimbriimonadales bacterium | reverse complement strand
CGCCGAAGTGCTTGTAATCGGACACCTCAGTTCCGCAGCGCGTGAGGCGATTCTCGCAGAGCATCGCGAGAGTCAGGTCATTGTCGATCTCGCCCGTGCGCTGACGCCCGACGAACTTCGAGGACGCTATGTCGGACTGTACTGGTAAGCCGAAAGGGAGAGTGTTAATTCTGGTGGAGAACCTGCCCGTGCCGATGGACAGGCGGGTGTGGCAGGAGGCGCTCGCGCTCACGGAGGCGGGTTATGAGGTTTCCGTCATCTCGCCCCGCCCCCCCAATGAACCTGAATACATGGAGCTGGAAGGTGTGCATCTGTATCGCTATCCCTTGCCGCCGCCTACCAAGAGCGTGCTGAGCTTCCTGTACGAGTTCACCTACTGCTGGTTGCAGACCTGGCGTCTCACGCGGCGCGTGTGGAAAGAGCGCGGCTTCGATGTGATTCAGACCTGCAACCCGCCCGACACCTTCTGGCTCATCGGGCGCTGGTACAAACGCAAGGGCGTCAAGTTTGTGTTCGACCAGCACGATTTGTGCCCTGAGCTGTACGAATCGCGCTTCAATCGGCGGGGGGTTTTTCATAAGGGGCTGCTGTGGCTGGAGAAGCAGACCTACCGCACCGCCGACGCCGTGATTGCCACGAACGAATCTTATCGGCGCGTGGCGATGGAGCGTGGGGGCGTCCCGCCGGATAAGATTACCGTTGTGCGCAGCGGTCCGTTAGCCAGTCGGTTCCAGCGTGTGGCGCCAGACCCCAGCCTGAAGCGGGGGCGCAAATATCTGGGCGTCTATCTCGGCGTGATGGGCGCACAGGACGGCGTGGATTACCTGCTGCGGGCGATTCACCATGTGGTGCATACCTTCGGCTATCACGACTGCCACTTCGCGCTGATTGGCGGCGGCGATATGTACCCTGACCTCGTGAAACTCTCGAAAGAACTCAACCTGACCGAGTTCGTGGAGTTCACTGGGCGCATCCCCGACGACGACCTGCTGCGCTACTTCAGCACCGCCGATGTCGCTCTCGCACCGGACCCGCTGAACCCCCTAAACGATGTGTCCACGATGAATAAGGTGATTGAATACATGGCGGTGGGGCTGCCCATCGTCTCGTTCGACCTCAAAGAGTCGCGTTTCTCAGCGCAGGACGCGGCGGTCTACATTCCCGATAATGACGAGAAAGCCTTCGCGCAGGCGATTATCGATTTGCTGAACAACCCCGAAAAGCGCGCGCAGATGGGCGAATTCGGGCGTAAACGATTTTTGGAGTGCTTGAGCTGGGAACACAGCCGACAGAAGCTGATCGAGTTCTACGACAACCTGATGATACAACCGTGCAGGCGCGGGAAATCCGCTGGTAAGTGAAAAAACGATGCGTAAACTGATTGTGGCATACGCCGGGGACTTTGCCGAGTATCCAATGGGCGGCATGCTGGAGTATACGAAAAACTTCAGCCGCTACGCCCCCGTCGAACTCTACTGCGTCGGGATTACGACCGATCCCGACCTGCCCCTGCGCCAGTGGACGACCGTGAAAATCAAGAATGTGGAGCGCCCGTTCCTGCCGTTGCTATTTGTGGACGACGAGAAACAGCGCCGTTCGAAAATCCCGCTCAATTTCAAGTTCCTGAACGCGCTCAAGCGGCAGAAGGCGGAGTTTATGCGGATGGGCGCGGCGGTTTATATCCAGCGCGCTGAGCATGGACTGGCGTTCTTGCACGACGATACGCCCCTGTTTTTCAATACGCACGGGCAGTCGGCGTTCTTTGAGCGGTGGACCTCGCATCCGTTGTTCCGGTGGCGCGCTTTTCGGGCGTGGTTTCTGCGGATGGAGGCGCGCGTGATTGCACGAGCGCAGGGCGTGTTCACGATTAGCCCCGCCGACTACGATTACTATGTCGGCAAATTCCCGCAGCATGCCGAGAAAATCCACTACACGCCGCTGGGGATTGAAATTGACGAATACACCCCGCCTGCCGAGCGGGCGACGGGCGCGCCGCAGATTCTGTTCGTAGGACGGCTGGACGCTTCGAAGGGGCTGGATTTGCTGATAGCGGGCTTCGCGCGGTTCCGCGAGCGCTACCCCAACGCCACGCTGACGATTGTGGGCGGCTCGCACGATTTCAACCCCGTCGAGGCGGAAGTGCGCAACGCCATCGAGCAGAACCGAGTCTCAGATTCGGTCATCATGACGGGATTGTTGCCGCGCGAGGCGATTCTGCCGTACTATCATCAGGCGGATGTGTTTGTGATGACCTCGCTGTGGGAAGGTTTGCCCACCGCGTTGCTGGAGGCGATGGCGTGTGGCGTGCCCGCCGTCGTGACGAATGTCGGAGGCATGCCCGCGGTGGTCAAGGACGACGAGAACGGCTATGTGCTGACGGAGCGCGACCCCAATCGGCTGGCGGAGCTGATGGAGCGCGCGTATCAGAACCGCGAACGGCTCAGTCAGGCAGCCCGTCGTACAGCGGAGCGGTATTCAATCAAGGCGCATGCCGAACGGGTGTGCCAGTTGATGGGGCTGACGCCGATACCCCAACCTGTCGCGCAGGAGTTAGTATGTTGAAAGAGCCAGAGACGGAGCGTGCTGGCGCGCTCGAGGGACAACCGAGAAAGGTGCTGCTGGTGCTGGAGAACCTGCCGGTGCCGCATGACCGCCGCATGTGGCAGGTGGCGACCTCACTGCGCCGCGCGGGCTACCACGTCTCGGTCATCTCGCCCCGTCCGCCCGAAGACCCCGAATACTGCTGTCTGGAGGGCGTCCACCTCTACCGCTACCCGATGCTGCCCCCCACGCACAGCGTCGGCAACTTCATCAAAGAGGCGCTCTACTGCCTGTGGCACACGTTTCGGCTGAGCAAGCGCGTGGAACGCGAACAGGGCTTCGATGTGTTCCATGTCGGCAACCCGCTCGACATCTTCTGGTCGATAGGGCTTTATTACAAGGCGCGCGGCAAGAAGTTCGTGTATGAACATCGCGACCTGTGCCCCGAACTCTACGAAGTGCGGTTCAAAAAGCGCGGGCTGTTCTATCATCTGCAGGTGCTGTTCGAGCGGTGGTCGTATCAGCTGGCGGATATGATTATCGAGATGAACGAGTCGTACCGCCAGAACGCGCTGGAGCGGGGCAAAGCCGACCCGGAGAAGATAGTGATTGTGCGCAGCGGACCGCGCGCCTCCGAATTCGTGCCCGTGGAGCCTGACCCTGCCGTCAAGAAGGGCAAAAAGCACCTCGTGTGCTATCTGGGCATTATGGGACCGCAGGATGGCACGGACATTTTCGTCAAGGCGGCGCACCATATCGTGCATACGCGCGGCTATACCGATGTGCATTTCCTCGCTGTCGGCTCGGGCGACTGCCTGGAGGAGGTCAAGCAGCTCGCGCAGGAGCTGAACCTGCAGGACTACATTACGTTCACAGGTTTTGTGCGCGAGCGCGAGTTGCTGTTGCGCTACCTCTGCTCGGCGGATGTGGGCGTCGCGAGCGACCCCGACAACACCTACACCGCCCGCTCCACAATGAATAAGATTATCGAGTTCATGGCGCTGGGCGTGCCTATCGTCGCCACGCAGAGCATCGAGAACAAGTGGTCAGCGCAGGAGGCGTTGGTCTCCCCGCCCGACGACCGCCCCGAATCGTTCGGCGACACGATCCTGGAACTCTTGCAAGATGAGGAGCGGCGGCGGTTCATGAGCCAGTACGGGCGACAGCGGTTTCTGGACTGCCTGAGCTGGGAGCGCAGCGAGCAGGTTCTGCTCACCGCCTACGACCGCCTGTTTAATGGCATGCCGCCCGGCGCGTCATGCGGGAAGTAGGCGCCGCTTCCTTTCGGGTATAATTTTCGTCGATGAGTGTGATGACTCAAGTCCAGTTCCCGATTCGGCTGACCGAGCGCGCGATTGCCCGAATCAAGCAGATTCTGGCGAAGCAGGGCAAGGCGGACGCTTATTTGCGCGTGGGCGTGCGGGCAGGCGGCTGTTCGGGCTTCGAGTATGTGATGATGCCTGTGGACGCGCCGCGCCCGAACGACCTCATCGCTGAGTTCGACGGCGTGCGCATGGTGGTGGATCCGAAAAGCGCGCAGATTCTGGAGGGCACCACCATCGACTACACGGGGCAGCTGATTGGCGGGGGCTTCCAGTTCGATATCCCGAAGGCGAAGCGCAAGTGCGGATGTGGGACTTCGTTTAGCGTGTAAGCCTTGATTCGCGCATGCGCGGCGTGGTATAATACTTTCACTTATCGAGCGGGCATAGCTCAATGGTAGAGCTCCAGCCTTCCAAGCTGGTGGTGCGGGTTCGATTCCCGCTGCCCGCTCCAGACCACGAGGGGAGAACTGGCACTCGAAACAAAACGGCTTCCCCCTGCTACCGTGTGAGACCCTGCCTGAGGATGCGCATCACAACAAGACTCATCGCCCTCTTCTGGCTACTGGTGGGCGCGAGCATCTGGTGGACAGCGTTGAACGGCGCGCCGACGCCCTTCAGCCTGCGGTTTTTCGCAACGCTTCAAACGCTGGGCGGGATTTTTCTGCTGATGCGTTTAAGCATCGGCTGGGTGTTTCTGATTACGATGTCGGTGTTTACGATGGTCACTGGGCTGTTCGCACTGCTCAGCGCGCCGTTTATGCCGGACGAGATGCTGAAAAACGCCCCACAAGTGCTGGGCATCCCCCCCCGCTGGTTGGTCGCGCTGACGGCGGCGGCGGGCGTGATCATTGGACGCCTGTGCTGGCTGGGCTTGAAAAACGACCCGCCCAGCGCGTGGGACGGGCAGGCGTCCGAGCCGACAGAGTGAGCTACTCTGCCTTGTGTAGGAGCCACTCCACCGCTGCGTGAACGCGAATGGGCGTGGGCGTCTCCGGCGCGGGAGTCGTCTCCAGCGTAATCAGATGCAACGTTGCCTCGGGATGGTACTGCGCTGCCTCCAGCAACGCGCGTACTTCGCGTTCGTAAGTGGCTCCGTCGGCAGGATCAACGCACACCTGGATTAGTTGGAGTTCGCCGCTGGGGGTCAGTGCCGCGAAATCCACCTCGTAGCCCGACGGCGTGCGCACATAGTACACCTCAGCGGTGCGCCTGAGCAGGTGCAGGAACACACAGGTCTCCAGGGCGTGCCCAAGTGGGAAGGGACGCGGCGCCGTGTAGAAAGGAATGAACCCCATATCAACAGGATAAACCTTGCGCGGATGCACCCGTTGCCGTGCATGCGAGTAGGCAAAATAGGGGACGCTTTGCACCAAAAAAGCGTCTTCCAGGTATCCCAGCATCGCATGCAGCGTATCTTTACTAACCGCCAATCCTTGAGAGCGTAAATCGTTGTAGAACTTGTTGACGCTGAACGGAGTTCCGGGATTGCTCAGGAGATGCCTGACCAGTCGGCGCAGTACATTCAGATTATTGACCTGATGCCGTTCTACGACATCCCGCAGGATCACGCCGTCTACATAACTGCTCAGCAGCTCGCGTCGGTCTATCGTTTCCAGCCCGACGGCTTCAGGGAATCCGCCCTCGCGCAGGTATCGCATTAGGCGCGCTTGGAGAGCAGTGCGCTCCGCCTTACGCAGACGCACATAAGACCGGTCTGGCTCCTCGCCGAGATGGCGCAGGTACTCGCGAAAGCTGAAGGGGTAGATAACGATGGGGAGCGCCCGCCCGCGCATGCTGGTCCCCAGTTCATACGCCAGCATCCGAGCCGAAGAACCCGACACAAACAGCGCGACATTCTCGGAGTCGAGCAGGCGGCGTGCGAAGGTCTCCCAGTCTGCCACGCGCTGTATCTCGTCCAGCAAGAACAGCGTCTGGGCTTGCTCTCGTGTTTGCGGATAGAGCTGATAGTAAGTCTCTACAATCAGTTGCAGATCCTGCGCACGTAAGTCAAGCAGTCGCTCGTCCTCGAAGTTGAAATAAAGGGCGTGTTCGCGTGGCATGCCACGCTCCATGCGTTGTCGCAACACTTGCCACAGGAAAGTGGTTTTCCCCACACGGCGCATCCCAATCACAGCAAACGCCTTGTTGGGCACTTGAGGAACCCGTGCATCACGCGGCGTAAAAGGCGGCACGGCGCGCGTCGTCCCTTCCACCACCTTCTCCTGAATCACCGACCGCAATTGTCCTTCCATGAAGGATAATATACCCGAAATTTATCCTTTTCGGAAGGATAAATTCGCCGTGTGCAAGCAGGTACAATTCCCCTGCTATGGCAGCGACGGTTCGCGAGGTGCTGGGCTATCTCAACGAAATCGCCCCGCCACAGTGGGCGTTCCCGAACGACCCTGTTGGGCTACAGATTGGCGACCCGAACCAGAGCGTGGAGCGCGTGCTGGTGGCGTTAGACCCTGACCCGCGCACGGTCGCCAACGCCCGCTATCGGCAGTGTCAGCTGCTGGTAACTCATCACCCGCTGATTTTCCGCCCACTCAGCACAGTGCGCTTCGATGACCCGGTCGGCATGGCGGTGCAGTCGCTCTGCGAGGCGAAAATCGCGCTGATTGCCGTGCATACGAACTGGGATGTCGCCCCGGGCGGGATTAACGATACGCTGGCGGAGCGGGTGGGGCTAACGGAAGTGCGCCCGTTTGGAGAAGGTCCTGTGCGACAGGAATACAAAATCGCCGTGTTTACCCCCGCCGAGCATGGGGACGCTGTGATCGATGCGATGGCGAACGCAGGCGCAGGGATAATAGGGCTGTACCGTCGCTGCGCGTTCTACGCGGCGGGCACGGGCACTTACGAACCGATGGAGGGCGCGAACCCCTATCTGGGGCAAGTGGGCAAGCGTGAACATGCGCAAGAGATACGCATCGAGATGCTGGTTCCTGCAGAGCGGCTGAACTCGGTAGTGCAGGCGATGCTCCAAGCCCATCCCTACGAAGAGGTCGCCTACGATGTGTACCCTCTGCACGCTCAGGGGCAGCACGCACTGGGGCGCATCGGCACCCTGCCCAAGCCGATGCTTGTGAGCGAACTGCGCGACTACCTTGCCGAAAAACTGGGCAACCCCTATGTGCGCGTGTACGGTAAGCCGAGCAAGCTGATACGCACGCTCGCCGTGGTGGGCGGTTCGGGGGGCGACTATCTGCCCGACGCCCAACGCGCACACGCCGACGCGCTACTCACAGGCGAAGTGCGCCACCACCACACATGGGAAGCGTGGGTGCGCGATGTGGTG
The DNA here is from genome assembly GCA_026416655.1 of Fimbriimonadales bacterium. Lineage (GTDB taxonomy): Bacteria > Armatimonadota > Fimbriimonadia > Fimbriimonadales > GBS-DC > GBS-DC. The sequence goes on along the minus strand of JAOAES010000211.1, from coordinate 4,186 downwards.
CTGTTCGAGGGCGGGCACGCCGAGACCGAGACGCCCGGCGCCCAGCGTCTGGCAGAGAAGCTGCGCGCGTTCCTGACGCCGCGCGGCGTGGAGGTCTTCTTCGCAGGAGGCGAGACATGAGGTCCTATCGCGTGTTGATTGTGGACGATGAACCTGTGATTCGCCTTGACCTGAAGGCGATGCTGGAGGCGATGGGGCACACGGTTGTGGGAGAGGCGGACAACGGCGTGGACGCTCTGCAGCTTGCCCGCGCGTTGCAGCCCGACCTGGTCATCGCCGATATCATGATGCCCCAAATGGACGGGATCGAGCTCTCGCGTCAGCTGGCGAAGGAGCGCATCGCCCCTGTGCTGGTGCTGACTGCCTACAGCGAGCCTGAGATGATTACGGGCGCGGACCGCGCGGGTGTGCTGGGCTATCTCGTGAAGCCGTTCCGTGAAGCCGACCTCGCTCCAGCCATTCAGGTGGCGGTCAGCCGCTATCGCGAACTCAAGGCGCTCGAGGCGCAGTCGCTCAACTTGGAGCGGGAGATGCGCGCGCGACGGCGTATCGGACGCGCCAAGCGCGTGCTGATGCAGCAACTCGGTCTCAGTGAGGAGGAAGCCTTCCGTCGCTTGCAACAAACCGCCGAGCAGACAGGCAAGCCGCTTGCCGAAGTCGCCGAAGCGATTCTGCTGGCGTATCAGGTGCAACCGGAGGCGGAGGGGTAAAGCGTCCCCGCCGACGACTTGCACCCTTGTACAAATCGGGATTCTAAATGTCGTTGTGCCCTCACTCCCTGACTCCCTCTCCCGCGTGCGGGAGAGGGGCTGGGGGTGAGGGCTAATGGCGCATTAGAAACCCCGATTGGCGTTATATCCCAACTACGCCGCCAGCTGGCTCAGCGCGTCGATATCGAAAATCTCGCGCAGGTTCAGCAGAATCACCACACGCTCGCCCACCTGCACCACGCCGCTCAGGAACCGCTGCGTGGCTTCGGAGGCAATCGGCGGCGTGGGCTGCACCTGCTCCATCGGGATGTCCATCACATCCGACACAGAGTCCAGACGCAAGCCGAACACCTTGTCGTTCACCTGCGCCACCACCACGACCGTCGACTCCTCGTCGGGCAGGGGGGGCAGACCGAATCGGGTTCGGGCGTCAATCACGGCGATAATGTTGCCCCGCAGGTTAATCACGCCCAGCACATAGTTCGGCGCGTTGGGCACGCGCGTGGCGGGCGTGTAGGTGCGAATCTCCTGCACCTGCAGCAGCGGCACGCCATAGGTCTCGTTGCCAATCTGAAACACCAGGTACTTCTCCGCGTTGGCGTCGGTGGTTGTCGTTTCCGTCGTTTCCGCTGTGGGTTTCGTCAGTGTCATCATAACCTCCCTGATTGGGTTTCAGGCAATCGCGGCGTAGCGCTCGGTTGCCTGATGCGCGCGTCGGATGAGATCCGACACATCGAGAATGAGCGCGACGCGCCCGTCGCCGAGGATTGTCGCCCCGGCGAAGCCCGGCACGCGCGTAAAGTTCTCCTCAAGGCTCTTCAGCACCACCTGCTGCTGCCCCGCGATGCCATCGATGAGCAGCGCAATCTGTTGTCCTTCTTGCTCCAGCACGACAATCAGCCCGTCGCGCTCGCTGGGCAGCCCCACGAACTCGCGCAGGCGCACCAGCGGGATGAACTCGCCGCGCACATTCACCATCTCGTACTGGTCGAACAGGGCGGTGTGCTGCAGGCTGTCGTACTGGAACGCTTCCACGACGGCGGTCAGGGGCACGATGTAATGTTCATCGGCGACGGTCAGCCCCAAGCCGTCCATAATCGCGAGCGTCAGGGGAACGCGCAGCAGGAAGCGCGTGCCTGCGCCGCGTTGCGACTGCACGCTGATACTGCCGCCGAGGCTCTCCACGTTGCGCTTGACCACATCCATTCCGACACCGCGTCCCGACAGGTCGCTCACCTGCTGCGCCGTCGAGAAGCCCGGCTGGAACAGGAAGTCGTACAGCGTCTCCTCAGACGGGTGGTCGTTCTCGGTAATCCAGCCGAGTTGTATCGCTTTCTGGCGCACACGCTCGGTGTCGATGCCCCGCCCGTCGTCGCGCACCTCGATGTAGATACGCCCTTCCGACTGATATGCGCTGAGCTTTATCGTGCCCGTTTCGGGCTTGCCGTTGCGGCGGCGTTCGTCGGGCGGCTCGATGCCGTGGTCGATCGCGTTGCGAATCAGGTGGGTCAGCGGGTCGCTGAGCGATTCGAGCAGGGTGCGGTCAAGTTCGGTTTCCTCGCCCTCGATTTCGAAGTTCACCTTCTTGCCGAGTTTGGCGGCGGTGTCGCGCACCATGCGGGGGAAGCGGTTGAACAGGTAGCTCACGGGCAGGAGGCGGATTGCCATCACGCGCTCGTGCAGGTCGCGCACGTGTCGCTCCATTTGCGTAATCGCGGCGCGAGTGCGCTCGTCGGTGTTGGCGTTCTGCGCGCTGGTGAGCATCGATTGGGCAATCACAATCTCGCTCACGAGGTTCATCAGCGCGTCGATTTTCTCGGTGGAGACGCGAATGCTCTGCGGTTCGGTTTTGCCTGCGCTGGCGGCGGCGACGGCGGCGGTCGTTGCGGTCGCCGCGACACTGGGCGTTTCGCTCGGCGCGACCGATTGCGCTTCTTGAGTGGGCGTCTCCTGCGCCGCAGCGGACGGCTCCGACGCGCCCTGCAACGGCTCGACGCGCACCTCCGCCCCCTCCGCCGTCAGTTCCAGCAGGGCGCGGACAATCGCGGGTTCGAACGCCGTCTCATACAGCAGCTCCCAGCTACCGTAGCAGGCGTCGGGCTTGAGCTGAGCGACAGGCGGAATCTGCTCGCGGAAATGCGCCTCGATGACCTGTCCGTACTCCTGCAGCTCGCTCAGGAGCTGAAGCGGGTCATGCTCCGCGCTCAGTGTCGGCGCGGGCTGGTAAACGATACGATAGCGGGGCGTGCCCATGCCCTGCGTGGCTTGAGCGTCCTGCTCAAGCATATCTTGCACAGGCGAGGCGCCCGTGCCACGCGGCGTGGCTTGAGCGTCCCGCTCAAGCGAACTCTGCACGGGCGGGACGCCCGTGCCACGTTGTGTGGCTTGAGCGTCCCGCTCAAGCGAACTCTGCACGGGCGGGACGCCCGTGCCACGCTGTGTGGCTTGAGCGTCCCGCTCAAGCGAACTCTGCACGGGCGGGACGCCCGTGCCACGCGGCGTGGCTTGAGCGTCCCGCTCAAGCGAACTCTGCACGGGCGAGACGCCCGTGCCACTGAGGGCGTTGTTAATCTGTTGGAGCAGCGCGTCGCAGGCGGGGTCGCCCACATCCCCCTCGGTGCGGGTGCGCTCCAACATGGCGCGAATCAGGTCTACCGCCTGCAGCATCAGCGTCGCCAGTTCAGGCGTGAGCGCGCGCTGCTCCTTACGCAGCGACTCCATCGCGCTCTCCAGCCCGTGCGTGAACTTGCTCAGGTGGGTGAAGCCCATCGCCGCGCTGTTGCCCTTGAACGAGTGGGCATAGCGGAACAGCGCGTTCACCGTTTCGGGGTCTGGCTCGCCCGACTCTAACGCGAGCAACACCTGCTCCATCCCCTCGACCATCTCGTTCGCTTCGTCGTAAAACAGTTGCATCAGGCTGTCCATCGTTTCCGCTCCCTTGAAATCATGCTTGAATCAGCGCGTCCCACACGCCGAAGGTGTGCAGTTGCTGATAGAGGCTGGGGTTCGGTTCACTGAACTGCAGTTTGCAGCCTTGCTCTTCCAGCGTCTTGCGCAGGGCGAACAGGGTTTGCACGCCGGCGTAGTGCAGGCGGCTCAGGTTGCTCCAGTCAATCTGCGTCTCTTTGGGCTGCTGCGCAATCTGTTGAACAGCGTCCCACAGGGCGTTCGTCTCGGCAAAGCCGATTTCGCCCGACAGGGTCAGTTTATGTTTCTTCGCTGTGGTCTTCAGCGTCGCGTGCATCGTTCCAACGCCTCCTGCCCGTATTATCGGCAGGCGCGCGGAATTCTGCAGGAATCACTCCATCATCATCTCCTGTTGCCCTGCGTCGCGCTCGATGCGTTGCGCCTGCGCCACGCCCATCAGCAGCGCGGTGCTGGGGATCTGGAAGCCCTCGCCCGCAAGGAGCTGCGCGATGGTGCGGATCTGCAAGCGCGGGATGCGGAGGTTGCCCAGCGGCGTGGTGTAGAAACCG
>JAOAES010000175.1 GCA_026416655.1 Fimbriimonadales bacterium | reverse complement strand
TGGCGCAACTGATTCGCATCGCCAACAAGCTGAACCAGATGGAGGACAAGCCGTGAGCGTGATGGAGAATCCTGCGCTGCTTGCGAAGGTGGTGGGCAAGTGGACGGCGATTTTAGGGAGTGCGGGCGTGCTGGCGATTGGCTGGGCGACCGGCTTTTTCTTGCTCGCGGTGCGGTTCTTCAAGCCCCAGAACAACCCGCTGTTCCCCCGCCTGTTAATGCTGAGCAGTCCGCTGAAATACCCGATGATGCTCATCTTGGCGTACCTCGCGGTTCGGGGCGGCGCGCTGATGGTGTTGGGGTTTGCGATAGGGGTGGTCTTGCCGCTGGCGGTGGTGACGGGCGCGGCGGTTCGGGATGCGTGGGGACAGCGGTGCCATGAGTCGCGAAAATGAAAGCGTCCTGTCGTTTTAGGGTGCATCGCGAACGAACGATTAAAAAAGCACGGGCGGGGACGCCCGTGCCACGCAACTTCGCTTCCTAACAAAGCACGGGCGGGGACGCCCGTGCCACGTGCACGGACAGGACTGTCCGTGCCACGAGAGTTTACTTCACCTTCGCGCTCAAGCCCTGCGCCATCTTGATTTCGGTCGCGTGATTGACCGTGAAGGCGACCTTGTGAGTCACGGCGTCGAACAGGGCGGACGCGCTGGGGTGTCCGTTGCCGCTGCCTTTGACGCCGCCGAACGGCAGATGCACCTCCGCGCCGATGCTCGGCAGGTTCACATACCCCACGCCGAACTCGCAGTTGTCCCGCACATAACGCCACTTGCGATAGTCCTCCGTAATCACCGCCATCGCCAAGCCGTACTTCGTGTCGTTGTAGACATGAATCGCCTCGTCAATGTCGCTGACGGGGATAATCGCCACATGCGGGCTGAACGCCTCCTCTTTGAGCGCGAAGCTGTCGGAGCGGTGGCGCATGCGGTACACGAACGGCTTCACGAAATGCCCGTGCTGGTACTCGCCGTCGGTGAGCCGACCGCCTTCCAGCAGCACCTCTGCACCCTCTTCAATCGCCTTCTGGTTATGATAGAAATACTTCTCGACGCCCGCCTCGTTGATGAGCGGACCCATGAAGGTATCTTCGTGCAGCCCGTTGCCGATTTTAATCTGCTTCGCCAGCTCCACAAAGCGCGGGGTGAACTCCGGTTCCAGCTTCTCGTGGATGATGATGCGGTTGGACGACACGCAGCGTTGCCCGCTGGTCTTGAACGCCGACAGAATCGCCGCGTGCAGCGCGATATCGAGGTTCGCGTCGTCCAGCACAATCACAGCGTTCTTGCCGCCCATCTCCACCGCGGCGAACTTGTGCTGCTTCGCGCACTCCTCGATGATGTAGCGTCCGACCGCGTAGGAACCCGTGAACACCACCACATCGACTTCGGGGTGATGCACCAGCGGGTCGCCCGCGTCTTCGCCCGGACCATGCACCACGTTGAACACGCCGGGCGGGAAGCCTGCCTCCACGAACAGCTCTGCCAGCACATGCCCGCAGATGGGCGTGTCCTCCGACGGTTTGAACACCACCGTATTGCCTTCCAGCAGGCTGGGCAGGATTGTCCAGAGCGGAATCGCGACGGGGAAGTTCCACGGGGTGATGCACGCCACGACGCCCTTGGGCTTGCGCAAGATGTAGGCGTCCTTCTCGGCGATTTCGCTGTCGATAATCTCGCCGTGCGGCATGCGCGCCATGCCCGCCACATACTGCGTCATGTGCAAGGCTTCTACCACATCGGCGCGCCCCTCGTTGATGGGCTTGCCACACTCGCGCGTCACCAGCTCCGAGAGCGCGTTCAGGTCGCGCTTAATCAGTTGCGCCAGGTTATCGATGAGTTCACCGCGTTTGACGCGCGACATCTTGCGCCACATATCGTACGCTTCGCGCGCCGCACGCACGGCTTGGTCTACATCGTTCGCGTTCGAACAGGGTGCTGTGCCAATCACTTCGCGTGTATCAGCGGGGTTAAAGCTCTCAAAACGCTTGCCCGATGCGGACTCGTGCCAGCGCCCGCGAATCAGGTTCATCGCTTGTACTTGTTTCATCATACTCCCTCCTATAAGTGAGACTCAGCGTTGAGCCATCGAGATTCTACCTGATGGCGCGGCGTGGGAATTATGGAATAACGCCTCTGGGGATCGACGATGGCAGGCAAGGCAAAGAAATCTGACGGAGGCGGCGAAGGCGGAGGCGGCAAGGGCAAAAGCCCGATGCTGATGATGATTGTCGTGCTAATTGCGGGGCTGGCGGGCGGCGTGTTCGCGGGCAAAAACTTTCTGGCGCCCAAAGCGCCACCCCCTCCTAAACCGCCCACCGTGGGCAAAACACTGGACTTAGGCGAGTTCATCATCAATCTGGGCGACGAGAGCTATCTCAAGGCAGGGGTCGCGCTGGGGCTGAAAGAGGGCATCGACCCTAAAAAACTGGAGGAGGAGACCGCGCCCCTGCGCGACGCCGCGCTGATGGCGTTCTCCGGCAAAACACGCTCCGAGCTGAACTCGCTGGAAGGCAAGCACAAGGTCAAAGAAGAGATCCGCGAGCGCGTGAACGAGGTGCTGGAACACAAGACCCACGAAAAAGAGAGCGTGCTGGAGGTCTACTTCACCGCGTTCACAACGCAGTAAAGGTGCGGCTCAGGGTCGGTACGGTCTCCCTAAATTGTCGCAGGAGGTAGACCGTCTCGCCCACTGAAGCGAGCTGGAACGCCACGACGCCCACCAGCAGCGACATCTGCACCGAGTTTGCGCCCCACGCCCCCGCCAGCATCACGCCGCCAACCAGCCCCAGCGCGTTCACCGCGAGATTGAACGCCATGCCCTTATACACGGCGGGCGTGCATTTGGCATATATCAACGCTCCACGCAGGTAGGAGCCATACGCCGTGAGGGCAGGCAGCAGCAGGCACATTTGCAGTCCGAACTGCACCGGCGTCGCCAGTTCGCCCCTGAGCGCAAGTAGGCGTTCCGTAAATAGGTTCGACAAGGGTGTGAACGCCAACACTCCAAGCGCGAGCGTTGTGCCCAGCGCAACTTTGTGCGTGAAGCGGAGCAGCGCGCTCGGAGACGTGCCCTGTTGCAAGACGGCGACGCCCGCCTCCTGCAGCGCGAAGCCCCAGCTGCGCAACGCCAGCAGCGAGCCGAACACCACCTGCCACGCGGCAATCGCGAGTTCGGGCTGCGGCAGTCGCGCCAGTGCCGCCGCCGTGAGCGGATGCACCAACAGCGTAAGCAAGGTCGTGCCCGCCAGGGGCAGGTGAAATTTCCAGATTGCACGCTGCGAGAGGGGCGTCCCTGTTTCATGATGGCTCAGCACCCGCTCACGCAGTATCGGGAGCGCAAACAGTGTTGCCGCAATCGCTTCCACAATCACGCCCGCCATCACCATACACGCGCCGACCACCGCGCCGGGCAAGCCGTTCCACCACAACAACCCCACCCCCACCGCCACGATGCTCGCCAGCCGAATCGCCGTGCCCCAGCTGACGAACCGCGCGCCGCCGTAGCGCATTAGCACCCCCTGCAGGAACCGCCGCCAGCCAATCGCCGCCGTCCAGAGCAACATCACCTGCATCGCGACGCGCCCCGCCTGCGCCACTCGCTCCGGCAGCCCCAGCAGACGCAGTGCAATCAGGTCATAGAGCGGCGTGAACGCAATCAGTGCGGTCAGCAGCGTAAGGCTCAGCATGAGCATCAGCACAAAGCGCGCCACCGCGAAAAACGACTCACGCCCGCTTACCAGCGCAATCGCCGTCGCCAGCAGCATAATCACGGGGCTTTCAATCAACAGCGACAGCCCCAGCGCGACGCCAAACCCAGCAATCTGAATCGAAGGCTCTGCGAACCGCGCCAGCACTGCGTTCGTCGCGGGCGACTCCAGCATCATCAAGGTAAAACTCAACGCCAGCGGAAACCAAACCCAGAAGATAGCGCGTTGGGTAACAGCGGTTTTCATAGGCAGAGTATAGAATACCTCCATGAGCGAGCCGGCGGCGCCTCTACCGTCGCATCGCCCTCACACGCGATTGGGGGCAGGAGCTTCTGACCTGCACTGACTTCGAGTACCGCGCTTTCGTTGGCAAAACGCCGACGCTACGAGATTGCCCCGCGTAGCGTCGGCGTCCCGCCAACGGCATCATAGCGGTTGCTACGCCCGCCGGCATCACAACGCCATCGGCATAATCACGCAGAGATAGTCGTCCATCTCGGCAGGCTTGAACACGGCAGGGCGCAACGCCTCCGTGAGTTCGATCACCACACCCTCGCTTTTCACCACATCCAGCACGTCGAGGATGTAACGAGCGTTGAAGGCGATTTCCAGGTCGTCGCCCTCGCGAATGAGGTCTACGCGCTCGGTTGCCTCGCCGACATCGCCCTGCGCGGTAATCACGAGTTTCTCGCCCTCAGTGCGCAGGTACACCTTGTTCGAGTTGCTGCGCGCCACCAGGTACGCGCGGCGCAGCGCGTTACGAAAGTCCTGCGCCATCAGCGTCCACTTGCGGGTGTACTCTTGGGGAATCACGCGCTGATAGTTCGGATACTGTCCCTCGATGAGCTGGGTGTAGACCGCTGCGTTCTCCCCGAGGAACGCGGCGCGATGCATGCCGAGCCGCAGGGTTATCGTCTCAGCGGTGGGGATTTTATGCACGAGCTGGATGGCTTTCAGGGGCACTATCGCGCTGGTGGGTTCGCCCGCGCCCGAATCGATGCGCGCAGTGCGCACAGCCAGGCGGTGCGTGTCGGTTGCCACAAGGCGCAGCGTGTCGCCTTCAAACTCCATGCGGATGCCCGTAAGCGTCTGGCGAGCTTCCTCCTTAGATACGGCGAACTCCACCGAGCCGACCATCTCCAAAAAGTGCTTCGCGGGCAGCGCGAGTTCACTCGGCGACTCGATTTCGGGGATAGGCGGGTACTCCTCGGCGGGTAATCCGAGCAGCTGGTAGCGCGAGTCGCCGCTGGTCAGAATCGCCTGATGGCGTTCGCCCGATTCGATATTAATCTCCTCGCCACCGAGCGAGCCGACCAGCTCGGTGAGCAGTCGCGCAGGGAGGGTGGTCGCGCCGTCCTCGCCGACAATCGCGGGGATGCGACACTCGACCCACTGCTCGAGGTCGCTGCCGACCAGTCGCATGGTGTCGCCCTGCGCTTCGAGATACAGGTGGCTCAGAATGGGGAGCGAGGCACGCGCCGCCGCCGCGCCCGCCACCACACCCAAGGCGTCGTCAAACTGTTTGCGGTTGAGCTGGATCTTCATCGGATGTCCTCCTCTCCTCTGTGAGGAGGGAGATTCTACCCCATCGGGAAAAGTCCTGCGCCGCCGGCTCATCCAGCGGCAGGAATCTGCCCGCTTTTTCAGAAGTGAAAGAGCGCATCGCGCGCTCTGTCCCGCTCCCTCAACGGCGAGAGCAACTCCGCGCGATGCGTGGGAGGAACCGCTATGGCTCAAACAATGCGAGCAAATGTGTTTCGCGATGTCATGCGATTCGGCATCGAGGAAGTCCCTGTCCCGACCCCTGGTCCCGGCGAAGCGTTAATCCGTGTCACCCTTACGACCATCTGCGGTACCGATGTCCATATCGTCAAGGGCGAATACCCCGTGCGTCCCGGTTTGATTATCGGGCATGAGCCTGTTGGCGTGATAGAGGCGTTGGGTCCCGGCGTGACTGGCTACGAGGTAGGCGACCGAGTGCTGGTGGGCGCAGTGACGCCCTGCGGACAGTGCCGCGCGTGTCTGTCGGCGCAGTGGGCGCAGTGCGGGCACGGCACGGGCTACCAGGCGATTGGCGGCTGGCGGTTCGGCAACACGATAAACGGCGTGCAGGCGGAGTACGCCATCGTGCCGAACGCGCAGGCGAACCTCGCCAAAATCCCTGACGAGTTAAGCGACGAGCAAGTGGTGCTGCTTGCCGACATCGCTTCCACAGGCTTCAGTGGCGCGGAGTCTGCCCCCGTGCGCATCGGCGACGCGGTGGTCGTGTTCGCGCAGGGACCGATTGGGCTGTGCGCGAGCATCGGCGCACGGCTGATGGGCGCGGCGCTGGTGATTGGCGTCGATACCGACCCCCACCGGCTGGAGTTCGCCAAACGCATGGGCGTCGATGTCGTGCTGAACCCGAACGAGTGCGACGTGATTGCCGAGATTAAGAAACTCACCGACGGCGGCGCGGACGTCGCGATTGAGGCGTTGGGACTGCAGCAGACATGGGAAAACTGCCTGCGTAGCCTGCGTCCCGGCGGCGTGCTGTCGAGCCTGGGAGTCTACAGCGGGAAGTTACAAATCCCCTACGAGACTTTCGGGGCGGGGCTGGCGGACATCAAAATCGTCACCACGCTCTGCCCGGGCGGCAAGGAACGCATGCGCCGCCTGATGGAGATGGTACGCACCCATCGCGTCGACCTGACCCCGCTGCTGACCCATCGGTTCAAGCTCGACGACATCCGTGAAGCCTACGAAGTGTTCATGGAGCGTCGGAACGGTGTGATGAAGGTGGCGATTACGCCAAACTGAGCATAAAAACGCGGCGCAGGGACGTTTCCGCTGCGCCGCGCACCCTTCCTCCCTCGAAGGTGTACCCCCGATTACGCCGCTGCTGGCTCCGCCATCTCGCTCGCCGCGCGGATGCTCACCACCCGGTCGAGCCGGATCTCCATGAAGTCCGTAATCAAGCAGATGCCATAAAGCGGCACAAAGGTGACGTCCGAAATAAACAGGTTCCGCTCTTGCACATCCCCGCGCCGATCGCGCCAAGCGACCGTACACTCCATCCCAATATACTGTTGAGCCTCGTTGAACGACATAGTCGCAACCTCCCCGAAGTGGTTTCTATGAGAGATTCTGCCCTGTTCGGGGAGGCTCTGCACTGAACGGAATACGGGATTCGGCGTCTACAGCCCCAGTTGTTCCCAGATGGCGTCGATTTTCGCCTTTACTTCGGGCGACATCCGAATCACATCGGGCCACTCGCGCGCGAAGCCCTCCTCTTTCCACTTGGTGGTCGCGTCGAAGCCGATTTTGCTCCCGTAGCCTACATGCGGGCTGGCGTGATCCAGCACATCGACAGGACCTTTGACAATCAGCGTGTCGCGCTCGGGATCCACATTCGCGCCCCACCGCCAGATAACCTCGCCGAGGTCATGCACATTCACATCGGCATCGAACACCACGATGAACTTGCTGAACATCAGCTGTCCCAAGCCCCAGATGGCGTTCATCACCTTGAAAGCGTGTCCGGGATAGCGTTTGCGAATGCTCACGAAGCAGAAGTTGTGGAACACGCCCTCCACCGGCAGGTTCATATCCACAATTTCGGGCACGGTCAGGCGCACCAGCGGCAGAAAGAGCCGCTCCACCGCCTTGCCCATCCAGCCGTCTTCCATCGGCGGGATGCCCACAATCGTGGCAGGATAGACGGGCTTGGCGCGGTGCGTAATCGCCGTCACATGGAACACGGGATAGTAATCGGCGAGGCTGTAGTAGCCCGTGTGGTCGCCGAATGGACCTTCCAAACACCGCTCGCCCGGATTGATGTAGCCCTCGATAACAATCTCGGCGTTGGCAGGCACCTTGATATCGACGGTTTTGGCGGGCACTAACTCCACAGGCTTTTTGCGCAAGAACCCAGCGAACATCAGCTCGTCGATGGCAGGAGGCAGCGGCGCAATCGCCGAGAACGTGAGCGCGGGGTCATCGCCCAGCACGACGGCGACCTGTATCGGCTCGCCCTGTTTTTCGGCGTGCTGATAATGCTCCGCCCCGACTTTGTGAATCTGCCAGTCCATGCCCGTCGTGCGCGTGTCCAGCCCCTGAATCCGATACCTGCCGACATTCCGCTTGCCGGTGTTCGGGTCGTGGGTGAACACGAGGGGCAGCGTGATGTAGCGTCCGCCGTCTTGGGGCCAGCAGTGTAAGATGGGGAACTCAAACAGATCTACCTGGTCGCCCGTTTTGACGACTTCTTGTGAAATGCCTTCCTTAACGGTGGTTGGGGGGACGCTGCGCGCGACTTGAAAGAGCCTGCTCAGCTGGGGCATCACTTCAGGCAAGGCGCGCAGCTTGCCCAGCAAGCCGCCTTCCATCTGGGGCAGTTCGGGCTTAGTCAACGCCTCGATCTCGTGGGCGATGGTCTCGTAATCGTCCACGCCGAGCGCGAGGCTCATGCGACGCTTTGATCCCATCGTGTTGATGGCGACGGGGATATCGTAGCCTTTGGGACGCTCAATCAATAAGGCGGGTCCGCCCGACTTCATTACGCGGTCGGCGACTTCGGTAATCTCCAGATGAGGGTCTAACGGATAGTGGATGCGCTTGAGTTCGTTCTCTTGCTCAAGACGCAGCAGGAACTCTTGAAAATCACGGTATGCCATACGGTTGCCTCCATAGCGCGTAGAAACGAAGTAGCGATACGCTCAGAGTATACCTGATGGGTCAAACTCGCAGATTTGGCAGGCAGGAAATCCTTCCATCTTGCGTATATAAAAGTAGGAACGCTGCAACCATCCAGCGCTCTGGGCTGTCTAACAGGTAGGTGAAATCAGGTGCGACTGGGGATACTCCTGCTTTGCTTATTGGGTTCGTTGCTCTATCAGGGTTGCTGGCAAGAGCCGAGCTTGCTGTCGGCGCATGCTGCTGCCCCATCAAAGCCGAAAAATACTTCGCACGATTCGGTCAGGCTGATGTATCGTAAGGTGGGGGGTATTTCGGTGCGCTATGTGGTCGCTGACTTGAACAACCCGTATGTGCGGGTAAGCGTTGTCACGGCGCGCCGGCTGGGTAGAGCGGAGTCTATTTGGGAGTTGCTGGCGCGCTCGCGTCCCACCGCGGCGATTACAGGTACTTACTTTAGCACGGCGAGCAAGTTGCCTGTGGGCGACATCGTGATTGAGGGCGAGCGCGTGCATTTCGGGGGTGTGGGAACCGCGCTCTGCGTTACCTACGACAATCAGGTGCGCTTTATTCGCCAGAAGCTGCACCGCCAGCACAACTGGAGCGATTACCGATTGGTGCTGGGGGCGGGCCCGCGCCTGTTGCTGAACGGGCAGGTCTGGCTCTATCCCCATGACGAGGGCTTTCGCGATAAGCGCGTGTATGCTCTTGGCAAGCGCGTTGCCGTCGGCGTCACACAAGAGAATAAACTGCTAATGGCGGTGGTGGAGCAGCCTGTGTCGCTGCGTCGGCTGGCGTGGATTATGCGCGGGTTGGGCGCGACCGACGCGATTGCGTTAGATGGGGGCGGCTCCAGCTGCCTCTACTACCGCCGTCAGGTGAAGGTGCTGCCGAGGCGCAAGCTCACAAACCTGCTGGTGGTCTATGAGGACAGCGCGGAGTACGACGCACGGGTGGCACGGTTGAAGCCGCTGAACCGGTGGGCGCAGCGGTAGCGTTACGACTGCCCGTTGCTGGCGGTGTTTTGTTGCTTCTCCTGCTCCAGCGCGTCCAAAAGTTGCTCCCGAAACGCAGCGAGGGTTTCGCATTTTAGCGCGGCTGCCTGGAGCGCAAGCAACCGATCGGCATCGTGTATCTGGCGAATGCTCTCAACGATGTCTTTAGGCACGTGTCCGAAACGGATAGATACTATGTTGAGTTGTAGACCCTGCTGCAGACCCTGATCGATGCCCTCGCGCAGGCTCATCTCCACGATGCGGGGAACAATTTTGACCCCCGTCTCGCGCTTATATTCTTCAAGCGCGCGTTCGTACTCGTGTCCCAGCAGTTTCGGCAGATCCATAATCCACTCCAAAAGCCCCAGTAGATTAGAGGTTTGTTCCTCAGTATAACCTCTCTCGACCGTCAGGCGCAACAGCTCCATCCGCGCTTGCAAACGCAGTTGCGCCTTGCGCTTGGTCTGTGCTGCGCGTTTGAACGCTACCAGTATCAGCGCCGCAGGTTCAGGATCCGCTAACAACTCCGCCTCGTCGGAGCGACGCTATGCTTCTTCTGGAGATTCCAACTCGCTCAGGAGCTGGATGTCTGCTTGCGTCAGGCAAGCTTTCGCGAACAGGTCGGGTCGCAAGGTGCGCGTAAGGCGTAGCTGCTCCTTGCGCCTCCAGCGCGCGATTGCGCCGTGATTGCCCGAGAGCAACACACTGGGCACGCGCATGCCGCGAAACTCGGCAGGGCGTGTGTACTGAGGATAGCCCAGCAATCCGTCCGCATAGGAATCCTGCCCCAGCGATTCGGGCGAGTGAATGGCTCCGGGTAGCAAACGCACCACCGAGTCGATAAGAATCAGTGCAGGCAACTCGCCCCCCGTCAAAACATAATCGCCGATGCTAATCACGTCAGTTGCCAGATACTCGCGCACGCGGGCATCCACGCCCTCATAGTGCCCGCAAATCAGAATCAGGTGCTCCTGCTCCGACAGTTCTTGCGCCATCGCCTGCGTGTAGAGCCTGCCCTGCGGTTCGAGCAGGATGATGCGGGGAGGGCGGCTCGAGGTTGCTGGCGCGGAACAGAGACAGGACTCCACCGCCTTAAATATCGGCTCCGGCTTCATCACCAGCCCAGCACCGCCGCCGTAGGGTTCGTCGTCGGTCTTCCGGTGCTTCCCCTCAGCATAGTCGCGTAGCGGGATGGCGCGTATCTGCGCCAGACTCCATTCCCGAGCGCGCCCCACGATGCTGTAGCTAACGCCCGCCTCAATCACCTCCGGGAACAGGGTAATCACATCGATACGCAACACACGGCGATTATACCCATGCTACAATTAGAGAGGGGAATCCCATGAATCAGCGCACAGGCATTCTGCAGCCACATAGCACCGAGGCGGAGATGAGCGTGCTGGGTTCGACGATGCTGGACTCGGACGCGCTCGGAAAAGTTATCGAACTGCTTCAAGTGGAGGATTTCTATCATCCGGCGCATCGCATTCTTTATGAGGTAATCTGCTCACTCCATGACCGCCATATCGCGGTCGATCTGCTTACGGTTCAGGAAGAGTTGCGGCGGCGCAATCAGCTGGAGGAGGTTGGGGGGCTGCCTGCGCTGGTCGCGATTGTTGAGAGCGTACCGACTGCCGCCAACGCAGAATATTACGCTCGGATAGTCCAGGAGAAAGCCATCTTGCGTCGTCTGCTGCGCGCCGCCCACGAGATTATCCAGCTGGTGGAGGAGCCTGAGCTGGAACTCCAGCAAATCCTGGATCGGGCGGAGCAAGCCGTCTACCAGGTCGCAGAAAGGCAAATCGGGCGCGAGTTTGCGAGGGTGAATCACCTCGTGCTTGAGGTCATGGAGCAGTTCGAGGAGCGGGCGCAGATGATGATGGAGCATCCAGGCGGCGAATACCTGCTGGGCATTCCCACAGGGTTTCGCGACCTTGACCGGGTGTTGTCGGGTCTCCAGCCGTCGGAATTGATTATTCTGGCGGCGCGCCCCAGCGTGGGGAAGACCTCGCTCGCCGTCAATATCGCCGAGCATGTCGCCATCCGCTCGAACAAGCCCGTTGCCATTTTCAGTCTGGAAATGGCTGCGGAGCAGCTCGTGCAGCGAATGCTCTGCTCGCAGGCTGCGGTCAGTGCGCAGCGTCTGCGCCGTCTCCAGCTGAACATGGACGAGTGGGCGAAACTGCACGACGCCGCCTCACGCCTGTTCAACGCGCCCATCTATATCGACGACACGAGCAGCCTCTCCCCTGTGGAGATGCGCGCCAAATGCCGTCGTCTCAAGGCGGAACTCAACAATCGCGAACTGGGGCTGATTGTGGTGGACTACCTGCAGTTGATGCGTTCCTCGAACCGGCGGGTGGAGAACCGCAATCAGGAGATTGGGGAAATCGCCCGCGCGCTCAAGCAGATTGCCCGCGAGTTTCATGTGCCCGTGCTGGTGCTTTCCCAGCTCTCGCGTTCGGTCGAGCGACGTGAAAACAAGCGCCCTATGCTCTCCGACCTGCGCGACAGCGGCTCCATCGAGGCGGAAGCCGATGTGGTTCTGTTCATCCACCGAGAGGAATACTACGGCGACCGGGAAGCCCCCCTCGTCGACCCGCCCCCCGGCTATGTACGGCAGGAGGAGGTAGAGATTATCGTCGCCAAGCAGCGCAACGGACCAACGGGCAAAGTGAATTTAGCCTTCCAGCCCGACTATTCGCGCTTTGTGGGCATCGAACGCGAACACGCAGGCGTGTACTGAAGGAAGCCAACGAGCGTCAAGCACGGGGAATCCAGGCAGGGCTGTTAAGGGGTGGTTAACGCATCCATATCGGCGCAATCAGCGGGCGTTCCTCGAGCTTCGCGCCCCGCAGATTCGCGGGCACGGGAACCGCCACAGGCGAAAGGTCGCCCCGATCCTGCGGTACGCCTAAGTAGGTCGCCGCGCCGCCGTCGTCCACACGGTTGCGACTGACCGAGTAGAGCAGAAAGCCAACGCGCGGGTCGGTTTTATACACGAACGGCTTGCCTGAAAACGGGTCGGTCGTCATCTCCCCGAGCTTCAGCGTCTCCAAAGTGGCGGGATACTTGCCCGTGCGCAGTTTATGCAGGCGCACGGCGGCGGCAACGCCCAGCAGACGCGCTTGCGCGACTTCTTCTATCTCCTTGAGGCTGACCTCTGCGTACACAGGCACAAGCAGATGGTTCAGCGTGTGGCGAAGCTCTTTCTCGATCGACTCTGCAGTGCGCTCAGGACGCTCGGCGAAGGGCAGTTTCAACTCCTCAATCGTGCGCGTCATGATGCGCTTGTATTCGGGCAGTGCGCGATTGACCATGATGCGCCGCAGGAGCGCGTGGCGGGGCGTATCTGCGCCGCCGGAGGCTTTCTCTATCGACTCTGTGCGCCCCTGATCGAAGTCGCGATAGACGCTCAGCCCGATGTAGTATTCGTGCTGCATGCACTGCCAGATGGGCACGCGCCGTTTCTCATACTCGCGTGCAAGGTTCACGATAGCCTCCAGCGCGGCGCGGTCTTGAATACGGGGCAGCTCCTCGCGCAGCGGACGCAGCGCAATCATGTTGATGGATATGCCTACCAGATACTGAATCAACGCGCCGCCGTTGCGCACCTGGTCGGCAAGGCGCATCAGCCGCTGGGCGCGTTCTACGGCGGCGCGATAGCGTTTCGCTTTCAGGTCTTGGCGCATCAGGTACGCCTCCGCGCGGGCGATGCGGCGCAGTTGCGCCAGCTCAGGAAACTGCCAGTTGGCGTCGTACTCCATCACAGCCATACTGGGCTGCTGGGTCAGCGGCGCGTACTGGCGCAGGTAGGGTGTGAGCCGTTCCAGATAGTAGGCGCGATCGGCGGCGGAGACAGCCTCGCCTTCCAGCAGCGCGGTTTCCACGTGCCTGAGCCGCTCGTCCCTGTCGAACCGTCGCCACATCGCCTCGCCCATCTTGCGATACTGCTCGTAGGCGTTCTGGCGGGGGTACTGGCGCGGCGGTAGTTGGATATCGGGCGGGCGCAGCAACCATGCCAGCACGCCCGCGCCGATTAGAATCCCCACCAGCAGCAACGCGCCGCAGCCCATCGCCCACTTACGCATCAGTCCAGAGTGGTCTGAATCGCCTGAATCACGCGCGGTAGGTCGGGCAACACCGCATACTCCAGTTCCGGGCAGAACGGGATATGCACATCGTAGCGGGCGACCAGCTGCGGCGGCGCAAGCAGCAGGTTGAACCGCTCTGGAACGCTGGTCATCTCCGTGATAATCGCCTGTCCGAAGCCGCAGGTGCGGTTGTCCTCGTGAATCACCACCAGCCTGCCCGTTTTGGCGAGCGACTGTTCAATCGTCTCCCAGTCGCAGGGAACCAGCGTGCGCGGGTCGATAATCTCCAACGAGACGCCCTGCTGCGCGAAATGCTCCGCCGCCTGGAACGCCAGCTCCAGCGTGTTGCCCCATGCGACAACGGTGACATCGGAGCCTTCGCGCCGTATCGCCGCCTTGCCGAACGGGATGGCGCGGTACGCCTCCACAGGCTGACGCACGCGGAAGATGTGCTTGGGAATCAGAAACAGCGTCGGGTCGTCGTCCTGAATCGCCGCCCAGAACAGCCCTGCGATATCTTCAGGCGTGCTGGGGATGGCGATTCGCAGTCCGGGCGTGTGCGCCCACCAGCCGTCGTTGCTCTGGCTGTGCCACATGCCCCCTGCGGGCAGGTACGCGCCGTAGGGCGAGTAAATCACCAGCGGGCACTTCCACTCGCCCTTGCTGCGCCAGCGCAGGGTAGCAATCTGCGACACCAGCTGGTGGAAGCCCGGCGTGATGAAGTCGATGAACTGAATCTCGAACACGGGGCGGTAGCCCATCGCCGCCAGCCCGACCGCCGTGCCCACAATCGTCGCTTCCGCCAAAGGCGAGTTGCGCACGCGCTCTGGATACTTCGTGCTTAGCCCCTTCGTGAAGCCGAACACGCCCCCTTTGGGGTCCTCGATATCCTCGCCGAACACGACGATATTGTCGAAGGTCTCCATCGCGGCGTGGAACGTGCGGTTGAACGCGGCGACCATCGTGGTCGGCTCGCTCTCCACCTCCAGCGGCAGGGGCTTGTAGGCGGTGGTCGGCTCGCCGTACAGGTGATCCAACACACGCGCGGGGTCAGGCAGCGGCACGCGCTCCACCTCCTGATAAATCGCGTCCACTTCTTTCACTATCTCCGCCTGCATCTGCTCATACTGCTCCTGCGTCAGCTCGCCCTCGGCAA
>JAOAES010000166.1 GCA_026416655.1 Fimbriimonadales bacterium | reverse complement strand
CCGTTCTTGAGTTCCTCTAAGGTGTTCTGACGGCTGGCGACGAAGTTGTGGCGCAGTCCCAGAATATGCCCCATCTCGTGCATCGTGACGGACTTGATATAATCCTTCACGAACTGCTCTTCGGTGGTTTTGGTCGCGCCGCGCTTGCCTGCCAGCAGCTCCATCATCACAAAGCCCTGCCATGCGCGTTGCAGGGTGTCCTGCGCGAAAGTGCAGGCGTGGGGGGAGTTTTGGTTGTGGTCGCAACAGTTCTTCTCGCGGTCTTCCGCTTCTTTGAACGCCGCCAGTGGGTCAATCTCACGAATGAAGTTCACGCGGGTAAAGCGCGCCATGTTGCCGTCGATGGTGATGCTGGCGTTCAGAATCTGCCCGGTGAGCGGGTTAGCGCGGAACAGCGCGACGGCGTAGCCGTTGCTGGGCGAGGTGACCCAGCGAATCACATTGTAGCGCATATCCGCGTGATCCCAGTCGGCGTCGTCGGGCATCTGCTTGACCACGATGGCGTCCTTGATGCCGATTTTCTCGAACGCCTTGTTCCACTCCAGCAGCCCCTCGCGAACCGCGTCGCGATACTCCAACGGCACGGCGTTATCGATCCAGAACACAATTGACTCTTTCGGGGGCGAGAGTTCGGCGTTCGGGTCGGCTTTTTCCAGATGCCAGCGCAGAATGTAGCGGCGGGTCTGGTCCTCCTTCTCGCGGGTGAAGTCCTCGTAGGAGGTGATGAAGTAGCCCACACGCGGGTCGTAGAAGCGGGGTACATAGCCGTTGTTGACGGGCAGTTCCCAGAGGTTGTAGTTAACCGTAATAGGCACGCTGCGCGGGTCGGCGAGGTTCGCGCCGCCTGCTAATCCGCCCAGAATGCCCGCCAAGCCGCCCCCACGCTGCTGACCGCCCGCGAAGTGGTAAGCCGTCTGGATGAAGACGTTATTCGGGAACGCTTTCACCTGATTGTAGACGGTCTTCTCGCGGTCGATGCTGTAGCTGCCGCCTGCCGCGAGGCTCACAATCTGCTGAATCTGTATCAAGTCCGAGCGGAACAGATTGCTCACATCAATCAGCAGTCGCTTGCCCTCGTCGGATTTCGCCTCAATCTTGAACGCCTCCAGATAGGCGTCGGCGAAGGAGCGTTGCACCGAGCGGGCGATTGGCAGGTTCGGATTCGCCTGGAAGCCGATGTTGGGCACGACCAGCAGAATCTGCTCGTCGCGCTGCATGAGTTTGAACAAGATATCGTTGATGGGTGTTCCTGCCGCGAGGAAGAAGGTCGGCAAGCCCTCGCTCACCGTTGCCTGCAGGAAGTAGAGTTTCTCCAGCTGGTCGTGGCGGACTTCCATGTAAATCGTGTCCTTACCTGCCTCCTTCTTGCGGTAGAGCGTGAACAGACCCTCCAGTTTCTCGAAGTCTTTGGTGACCTCTTCTATGGTCTTCTCTTTCTTTTTGGGGTCTTCTTTCTTGTCGCCTTCAGCGGGCTTTTGTTCTTCAGCCTTCTGCTCAGCGGCTTGCTGTTGCGGGGCAGGCTGCGCGTTGGGTTTCGGCGCCGTTTGCGGTTGCGCGCCGTTGACGCCTTCAGGCAAGGGCGTTCCCTCGATGCGCTCGTATTCCAGCTGCGCCGACGCGGCTGCCGTCACGCCGCCCTGTCCCCAACTCATGCCCGTGATTTTGGCAGTGGCGTATACAGTGTCGCCCGTGCGCACCTCGATTAGCAGCTCGCAATCTGCGGAGACCTTACTGCCGCCGCCTGCCGTGTAGGTGCTCGCGACTCGGGCGACTCGGATGCCCTTCCATGTCTCGAATCCGCGCAGGGTGTATTCAATCGTGGCGGGCACGGTATCGAGGTTCGAATCTTCCTTGAAAGTATAGCTCCACTTGTCGCCTGCGCCGACAGGCTTGTCGCTAAAAATCACAGCCAGAGTCTGTCCCAGATGTTTCTGGTCGGCGTTGTCTTCGCCTTCTTCTTCGCGGGTGCTTTCGCGGCTAATCGGCTCGCCATTCGGCTTTGTAACGGTAATGACTTTACCGCTCAACGCCTCTTCGGGCGCGGGCATTTTCTGCCCGTTGAAGCTCATTTCGTAGGACTCGGTGGTCTGTTCCTGCTTGATGTTACCTTCGGGCGAGACTTCGAGGATTTTCTGCACGACAACCGAGGTCAGTTCGAGGTTGAAAGTATTGCCTGCGGCTTCGATGCTCAGCGTGCCCGAAAGGCGATAGCGCATCGTTTGACCGGGTTTGGCTTTGTACTGGAGCGTTATCCTCTCCTGCGCATACGCGCCCAACGACACGAAAACGAGCAACAACCACAGTAGCATGAACCGTCGTTGCTTCAACATAGTTCCCTCCAGATACGGATTATGGGTTCCCCCACGGAAAGGTATTGTACCTCACGAGCGGCGCAAGCAACGTGATGGCTGTCCCGCGCTGGAACGTACCTTCCAAGTGAACTTAGCCTTTGTGTAGGGGGCGGACGCGCCTTGCGGACAATTCCTCGGTAAAACCCGTCACAGGGAGGGGAATGAAGGTGTACTTCCCTACGGAAAAGCGATACGTTGCCTGCTACCCTGCCGAGGCGCGCCTCGCGTTTGCCCCCGCGAGGCGCGCTCTATTCAGGTATAATCCCGCCACCGATGAAAGCGATCTGTAAAACCCAGCCCGGCGCAGGGCTGGCAGTGCAGGAAGTTCCTGAACCGTCGTTGGGCAGGCGCGAAGTCTTGATTCGCGTGACTCGTTCCTCAATCTGTGGCACAGACCTGCATATTTACCAGTGGGATGCTTGGGCGCGCGGGCGTTTGAAACCTCCCCTGATTGTCGGGCACGAGTTCTGCGGTTATGTTGAGGCGATTGGCGACGAAGTGGAGCATGTCCAGGTGGGCGATTTCGTGGCGGCGGAGAGCCATATCGTGTGTGGCTACTGCAAGCCGTGCCGAATGGGGCAGGAACATGTGTGTCTCAACACGCGCATTCTCGGCGTCGATGTAGACGGTGGCTTCGCGCCCTATGTCGCTATCCCCGCGATGAACGCCTGCAAAACCGATCCGGCACTGCCCCCGGAGGTCGCCACCGTGCAGGAGCCGCTCGGCAACGCTGTGCATACCGTGACGGCTGCGGACGTGCGCGGCGCGACCGTGCTGATTACAGGCTGCGGCGCGATTGGTTTATTCAGCATCGCCGTAGCGAAGGCGCTCGGCGCCGCCCAGGTGATTACGACGGAGGTGCGCCCCTATCGAGCGGAACTCGCCCTGCGAATGGGCGCAGACGCCACGCTCAATCCCCTAACGGACGACGTCCTGGGCTATATTCTGAAAACGACCGACGGTCTCGGCGTCGATGTCGCCCTGGAAATGTCAGGGCATCCTTCGTCCATCGAGCTGATCACGCAGGCAATCCGCCCGGGCGGCGAGGTCAGCCTGCTGGGACTGTTCGCACAACCGGTATCGGTAGACTTGAACGCGCTGATTTTCAAAGGTGTGGAAATCCATGCCATTCTCGGCAGACGACTGTTCCAGACGTGGGATATTATGCAGAGCCTGCTTCACACGGGCAGGCTCAATGTGCGCCCCGCAATCACTCACGTGTTGCCTTGGTATGACTACGAACATGCCTTCGAACTGATGGCGTCGGGGCAGTCGGGCAAGATTGTGCTGAACTGGGAGGCATGAATGCGGATTGCGGCGCTGGACTATGGCGCGAAGCGGGTAGGCGTCGCCGTCGCAGAGACGAGCCTGGGAATCCCGTTTCCTGCGGCGGTGCTGCCCAACGATATCGAGCAGATAGTGCGCTGGCTGCAGCAGGAGAAGATAGAGCGCGTGGTGGTTGGTGCGCCTTACTTGATGTGGGGCGCAGCGGGTGAGCGCGTTCAGGAGGTGGAAGCCTTTGCCGAGCGTCTCAGGCAACTCGCGAATCTCCCCGTAGAGCTGCTGGACGAGCGGCTGACCACACAGGAAGCGGAACGCCGCTTGCGCGAGGGGGAGTCGCGCCGTTCCCGACGCGCACAGCGGGTGGACGCCGTCGCTGCAGCGTTGCTGCTGGAGACCTATCTCAAGCGGTTGGGCAGGTAGTCGTCGGCGGGGACGCCGACGCTACGAATGCGCCGTCAAGAGCCGCTCCACATAACGCGCCAGAATGTCGGTCTCGATGTTCACGCGCTCGCCGATTCGCCGGCGTGCGAGGTTCGTGACCGCCCAGGTGTGCGGGATAATCCAGACCGTGAACCAGTCCGCGCCGACATCGACCACCGTGAGGCTAATCCCATCTACCGCAATCGAGCCTTTGGGGACGATATAGCGCATGTACGCGGCGTCTTCCAGCTGAAATCGCAGCACGCGCGCGTTGCCCTCTTCGCGCAACTCGGTCAAGCGTGCAGTGGTGTCCACATGCCCTTGCACGAAGTGCCCCCCAATTCGGCTTTCGGGCGTGAGGGGGCGTTCGAGGTTCACCGCGTCGCCTGCTTGCAGGTCGCCTAAGTTCGTGCGGCGCAAGGTTTCAGGCACGGCGTCGAAACAGAGCAGGTCGCCTTCCGTCTGCTGCACGGTCAAGCAGACGCCGTTCACGGCGAGGCTCTCGCCCACGGTCATTGGGAACGCACGCACCGCGAGGCGCGCGCCTCCCTCAGAATCGAACTGAACCGACTCCACTGTTCCAACGGCTTCGATGATGCCTGTGAACATATCGTTTCAGGAGACTACAGTGCGGGCAGCTCCATATCGCTGCTGTGTCCGGGGAACATCTTCGCGTTCGGGTCGATGACGCTTTTCGCGTGGTTGACCGCCGTGCAGACCTCGCCGACGCCCGTCGCGATGAGTTTTAACTTGCCCGGATGCGTGCAGACATCTCCGGCGGCGTACACGCCCGGCAAGTTCGTCTGCATATATTCGTTCACGACAATCTGATTGCCCTGCAGCTCCAGCCCCCAGTTTTTGATGGGTCCGAGCGTCGCCACGAAGCCCAGATTCAGAATCACGGCGTCCACTTCCAGAGTGATTTCCTCTTGCGTCTTGTTATGAAAGATAATCGCGCGCTCCAGTCTGCCGTTGCCACACACGCGGCGCACTTCATAAGGCGTCAGAATCTTCACAGGCGAGCGGCGCAACTCCTGCACGCTCTGTTCGTGGGCGCGGAACTCGTCGCGGCGATGGATGAGCGTAATCTCTCGCGCGACAGGATACAGATTCAACGCCCAATCCACAGCCGAGTCGCCGCCGCCGACAATCAGCAGGCGTTTATCGGCGAAGATCGATTTATCGCGCACCCCATAGTAGACGCCGTTGCCTTCGAACTCGGCGACGCCCTCGGCGTTTAGTTTGCGCGGCGAGAACGCGCCTGCGCCTGCGCAGATAACAATCGTGCGCGTGTGATGGAGCGTGCCTTTGTGGGTCGTAATCGCCCAGCCGTCTTCGGTTCGCTGCAGGGTCTCGGCGCGCTCTTCAAGGCACACCGTCGGCTTGAAGCGCATCGCCTGTCGTATCATCTGCGCTGCAAGGTCTTTCGCGAACACCTCGGGAAATCCGGGCATATCGTAAACATACTTTTCAGGATAGAGCGCGGTCAGTTGTCCCCCCAGCTCGGGCAGGCTGTCGATAATCTTGGTACGCATGCCGCGCAGACCGGCGTAAAACGCGCCAAACAGCCCTACAGGACCGCCGCCGATAATCGTGATGTCATACAGGTCGGTTTGCATACGGCTCGAATTCTACCTGAAACACTCCGAATTAGGACTAAAGTCCCTACCGAGCGCACTCCCCGCAGATGTATCATAAGCGACAACAGGCAGGCACAGGAGGCGGCGTCATGGAACGGGTTCCAGTGCTTCGTGGGTTTCTGCGTCGCCCCAGACCGTGCGGTGGATGTGGTCAAGACGCTTTTGTAACACACCTCAACAGGGCAAAGTCCCTGCCGTGCCTGCCAAACCCGAGGGGAGCTGACCAGCCTCTCCTCGGGTATTTTTTATCGGCGTTTTTGGGATTGCGCCGGCAGGAGTTTTTCAAGGGGGCAGGAATCTAAAAGGCTCCCCCGAATAGCAACCACAACTGGGGCGCAAGAACACGGAGGTTAATCGATGCGTTACCAACTGAAAGATATGCCGCTTTCGACCGCGCTACTGGTGGTCGTCACGCTGTTTGTGCTGGCGGGCAGCGTCCACCACGTGGCGTACACCTTCAGCACCTTAGAGGGCGGGAACTTGCTCTGGGGCTATGTGCAGGCGTTAGGGATTGACCTGGGCATTTTGGGTTTGGCGTATGGCATTCAGCTGCGCAAACGGCAGGGACGCTCCACGCTGCCCCTCTGGAGCGTGCTGATTCTGGTGACCTTTATCAGCGCGTATGCGAACTATCTGTATGGAATTATGCACCAGCAGCCGCTAACGACCACGAGCGCGTTCGACCAGATGGTGGTCTTCCTGCGTCCGTTCCTGCTGTCGGTGACGCTGCCGATTATCATGTTCGCGCTCATCGAAATCATCGGCGAGGATCGCAACTACGCGCTGCGGATGCAGTCGCAGCAGGAGCCGACTGAGCGCGTTGCGGAGCCAGAGCCTGCGCCGGTCGCCCAAGCGGAGCCGGAACCTATGCTGGCGGCGGTGCGCTCGATGGAGCGTAACGGGAACGGTTCGAGCAAAGAGGCGACGATGGAGCAACTGCTCTGGCTCCTTTACGAGAATCCCGCGCTCTCGCGCGCCAAGCTGGCGGAGCGGCTCGGCTGCTCGCGCCAAACGCTCTACAACTACCTGCAGGAGCTGGAGTCGCGTGGCTATATCCGACGCGCGGGCAACGGCTATGAGACGGTGGTGACCCCTCTGCCCCGCAACGGCGCACGCAACGGAACTCGCAGTTCTGCCAGTTTTCGAGAAACACGCGATTCGACTTGACAAGCGTGCGCTGAGAGCGGGTATAATCCCCCCAGCACCAAAGGAGGTCTACGCCGATGGATTACAAACTGAC
The DNA here is from genome assembly GCA_026416655.1 of Fimbriimonadales bacterium. Lineage (GTDB taxonomy): Bacteria > Armatimonadota > Fimbriimonadia > Fimbriimonadales > GBS-DC > GBS-DC. The sequence goes on along the minus strand of JAOAES010000166.1, from coordinate 1,364 downwards.
AGAGCGTGAGCGGAACATTCTGCATCTGTTTGCGCAAGGACAGGAGTCCGAAGCGATTGCCGAGCAGTTGGGGATTACCACGGAACAGGTTGAACAAGCCTCACTGAATGTGCTGTATAAACTCTTTGGCAGCTCGCTCAATCACACGCTGGATACCGAAACCGTTGCCGAAGAGCGCGAACTCGTCGGAGTACCGTAAACAAGGGAAATACCTGTACGCTGTCGCCAAACGCCCCTGAGAACTCAGGGGCGTTTCTGCTTACTTGAAGTAGACAATCTGCCGCTGTGCCATCTCGTTGGCGGGGTCGCGCCGCAGCACCTCCTCCAGTTCGCGCTTCGCTTCCGGTTCATAGCCCAGCATCGAATAGGTGAGTGCGAGGTCTAAGCGGGGCTGAATCGCGTCGGGGTTCAACCGAACTGAGGTCTCCAGTTCCTGAATCGACTCGTCAAATAAGCCAGTGAAGCAATAGACCAAACCAAGCAGATGGTGTGCCTCTGCCGAGTTCGGGTTCCGCTGCAGCGCCAGTTTCAGCAACTGCTCTGCCTCCTCGTAGCGTCCTTCGTTTTTGAGCGCGAACGCTTGCTCTATCAGTTGTTTCAGGTCGCCCATGTCTCTCGTGCCTACCTCCTATAATGATAACCAGGATAAGAGCTCCTTTTGATGCACGAGCGGCGAACGAACCGTCGCTCTATTATACCCCATCGAGTGCGGAGTAGAGGGGATATACTGCGTGCGGGGGTGAATTCCTGTCATTTTTAGGCGATGGGGGATTCCAGAGTCGATGACCTGCGTGCCGCTATTGCCGTTCGCTCCAATATCGGGTATAATCCCCCTCGCACGGAGGAACCGCCTTGAGTACGAAGCGCACACGACGCAAAAATGGGCACCAGACCGTCGCTCCCCACGAGCGGCTGGAGAAGAGCGATTTAATAGAGATTTACCGCAGACTGTGGTTTGCACGCTTGTTTGATGAGGCGCTATACGACGCAAAGAAAAAAGGACGCCTGCGCCGCGGGAATGTGTACGGCTCACGCGGACAGGAGGCGATTATGGTCGGCACGACCTATCCCCTACGCCCTGATGACTTCGTCTCGCCCATCCATCGCGATATGCCCGTGTTCGTGTTTCGCGGGATGCGCTTGGAAGAGGTAATGTGCCAAGTGTGGGGTAAGGCGGAAGCCCCCACGCGCGGTAAAGACTCGTGGAGCCACATGGGCGATATCTCCAAAGGCATCATTCATTCCACCAGCATGTTGGGGTCTACGATCGCTGTGGCGTGTGGTGTGCTGTGGGCGCAACGGATGGACGGCAGGCACGACCGCGTGCTAGTTGCCTACACAGGTGCTGTCTCTTATACACATCT
>JAOAES010000134.1 GCA_026416655.1 Fimbriimonadales bacterium | reverse complement strand
GTGCGCCGTTCAATCACGACGCGCCGATGCTCCAGATAGTGATCCAGCAGGTCGAGCAGGCTCATCACGCGGGGCACATTATCTACCAGCGCGAGCAGGATTGCGCCGAAGGTGGTGCGCATCTGCGTATGCTTGAGCAGGCTGTTGAGCATGCGGTTCGGGTTCACATCGCGACGCAGTTCAATCACCACGCGCATGCCCGTGCGGTCGGAGTAGTCGGCGAGGTCGGTAATGCCGTCCAGCTTGCCCGCCTTCACCAGCGCGGCGATTTGCTCAATCAGGCGGGCTTTGCTTACCTGATAGGGCAGCTCGGTGATGACAATCGCGCTTTTGCCCCCGTCCAGCGGCTCAATTTGCGTTTTGGCTTGCATCACGATGCTGCCGCGCCCCGTCTCGTAGGCTTGGCGAATGCCTTTCGTGCCCAGTATCAGCGCGCCCGTGGGGAAGTCGGGTCCAGGCAGCAGCTTCAGAATCGGTTCGAGGGTGCAGTTGGGGTGTTCGAGGCGATAGATGAGCGCGTCCACCACCTCGCTGAGGTTGTGCGGCGGGATGTTGGTCGCCATGCCGACGGCGATGCCGCTGCCCCCGTTGCACAGCAGGTTCGGGAACCGTGCGGGCAGCACAGTCGGCTCATCCGCGCTTTGCAGGTAGTTCGGCATCCAGTCGACAGTCTCTTTGTCAATATCGGCGAGCATCTCCATCGCGATGGGGGTGAGGCGCACTTCGGTGTTGTGATTGATAAAGCCGTTCGCCACAAACGAGTGGCACTCGCTCTCCACGCGGATGGAGTAGACGCGCTGCGTGCCGGCGTCTTCAATCGCCACAACGGGGTCAAAAAAGTAGCGGTTCTCCGCGAGGGCTAAAACAAACTCAGCATCTTCGGGGCTGAGGGCTTCCAGCAGCTTGGGCAGCGCGCGCTCTAAGCGCGAGAAGCGGTCGAAGTTGTGCTTGCCGAGCCATTCGCGATGGCGTTGCGCCGTGCGTCGCACATAGTCGCTGAGGTAAGGTACAAAGTCGGTCTTGGACAGCACGCGCTCGGACGAGTCGGCAAGCACCGCCTGCAACGCCTTGCGTTTCGCTTCCGACAGGAAGCCGATTTGCTCGTAGTAGCGGCGCAGGTTGTCGTAGCCCGCGAGACACAGGCGGTAGGTTGCGCCGCGTCGCTCGGCGCGCAGGTAGCCCACAATCCCGAAACCGAGTAGCATTACCTGCACCTGCTGCAGCAGTCGCTTGCTGGCAGAGACAAGGCTCACGCGCATCAGGCTGTTGCCCGAACGCTCGACCGCGCCGTCGCCTTCAAAAAGCGCCCGCAGGAACGCCGCCTGCACCGCGCGCGGCGACCGCAGCAAGACTTCGGGCACGACGCGCTCTTTGGAACGCCCGCGCAGCCCCAGCGCGTTCAGAAAGCGCGTCACATACTGGCTCACCACCTGCATCTGCCAGAACGGACGCTTGCCGAAGCCCACAGGCGGGCGCAGCCAAGTGTGCAACCGACAATCGGGGAAGCACTCCCTCCAAAGTTGCTGGAAGGTCTCGGCGAACTCGCCTGGCGTGCAGGTGAACTCGATGCGCGTGTCGCCGAGGGTGCCTTCGGCAATCAGCGCGCCCATCAGCGTCGCGAGGTTCTCGTCCAATTGCGTCGGCAGCGTGTGCCTGCGCGTGCGTGAGCCTTCAGGCAAGACAGGATGATAAGGAGTCAAATCTACAGGGTCGCGCACCTCATCGGAAACGCCCCTGTCGATCACGAGATAGTCGCCTGCCTGCAGGGTGTCCAGTGTTTTCCACGCGAGGCGGGGCTTGCCTGTGCTGTCGGCAAGGCACACCAGCACGGGATGGTTAGGCGTGCCCGTGAGTTCGAAGCCGTAGCGCGTGCGGATGCGCAGCGTAGGATGCTCGCCGCAATCGAACCAGCGCGAGGCGTGCTGCATGCGCCCCCCTGCCGCGCGCACCTGCAGGCTGATTGCTTCCTGCGTCGCCAGTTTACCGATAGGGATTAGCCCACGCTCCGTGCGCACCAGCGCGTCGCCCGTGAGGCAGTAGCGCATCGCAGCAGGCGGGTCGCCGTCCACGCTCCCGAAGTTGCCCTGCCCGTCTACCAGCGGGTAGCGCATGTTGAAATCCTGCGCCATGCGTACCAGCGTGGGGTAGACCACCTCCTGCCCGTGCGGGTGGTAGTTCGCCGTCGTCTCGCCACACACTTTGGCAGACTTGGTGTGCTGCGAGTCGGGGGTCAAGCCAAGCTCGCGCATTACATACAGAATACGCCGCTGCACGGGCTTGAGACCATCCCGTACATCGGGCAACGCACGGGCGATGATTACGCTCATCGCGTAGTCGAGGTAGGAGCGTTTCATCTCCTCCTCGACCGGAACCTGCAACACCTCGCGACCGATAGGATTGCTCATACGACAGATAGTATACCTGTTTCCCTCACTCGGCGGCGAGCGTGCGCTTACTCAAACACGAACAGCAGGTACTGAGCGATGCCGATGTCGCCCTGAATCTGCAGTTCGCCCGTGTTGTAGGCGTCCAGCGGGTCGCGTTTGCCGTTGATAATCGCGAGGAACACCTCTGCGGGGGCTTTGATGGTGACCGCCGCCTCTGAAGGATTGCC
>JAOAES010000125.1 GCA_026416655.1 Fimbriimonadales bacterium | reverse complement strand
GCCGACGCTATGCGGAGAGCGCGCGTAGTGTTAGCGTCTCGCTGACGAACTGTGTCGCTAACGCCGAATAATATTACTTGCGCAAAACCGATAGATAGCAACTCGGGTTAAATAGAGGGCGCAGAGAACTCTCTGCGCCCTCGCGCCTAACTCCGCGTCCACTGCCTTCAGCGATTAGCAACCCGTGCCAAAAGCGAACAGCACATCCAGCAGGTCGGCGTCGTCCACGATGCCGTCGCAGTTCGCATCGCCGTCAATGCCCGGACTGCCCGTGCTGCCGAAGGCGAACAGCACCTCCAGCAGGTCGGCGTCGTCCACGCAGCCGTTGCCGTTGATGTCAGGGCTGGAAGTGCAGCTCGGAGTTACCCAGAACGCCATCATGCCGCCCAGCACACGCGGCGGATTGGTGCACACGCTGTAGGTGTAGTCGAAGCACTCACCCGGAGCGTCATGCGTGCCGTTGGTGGGGGTGTCATCGTCCCACTGCAGGCTGGTGGAGCTGCCGATGTTGCCCGCGTCCTGCATGCTCCAGAGCATCGGCTGCGCACGGCTGGCGTAGGTCACTGCGCCTGTGCCTGCGTCAAACGCGCTGGCGTAAATCACAAAGTATCCGCCCAGCAGCGTCGTGCCCGGATCGCCGTCATCGGCAGGGGTTGCAGGGAGATTGAGCCCGCCAATCGCCTGCAAGCACACGGGCGAGAAATAGTAGCCCGTGCCTGCTGCCAGTGGACCGTAGTCCAGCACCACAGCGTCTAAGATTCGGCCAGGCGCATCGAACACATCGTGCACATCCTGACACTCGGCGTCCATTTGCTCAGTAGTGCCGATGATAATAATACAGCGCTCAGGGCTGGTAAGCGGGTTCCAGAACCACGCGTGGGTCAGCGAGGTGGCGACAGCGCCGTTGTACTGCGCGTTTACCAGCGTCTGGATGTCGTTCGCCCAGTAGGGGTTGTGGTAGGTGGGACCGAAGAACCAGCGCGAGCTCGGAGCAAAGTCAGGGCGACAGTTCGAACCGCCAATCGGCGCGCCGTTCGCATCCGTACCGAAGTGGTCGAACACAAGAACTTCGTTAGCGGAGCAGGGACCTGCGGGCGCGAAGTCGCCTACTTCGATCCACGGGGTCACGGGCACGAACTTGCCGTTTTCCCACTTGACCTTCATCATGCGCTGAGGCATGACCATCTGACCCGGTTCAGCAGGTAGTAAGGGCAGTTGCTTCTGCTTATCGCCAGCGAATGCAAACGAGGCGCACAGCATTGCGCCTGCCACAGCTAAAGTCATCGATCGATGCATCGTCATAAGCCTCCTTTCGCAGGCAAGAGTTACGAGAGCGTCAAAGTCGCTTAACGCCCCCTTAATGCCTGCACTCCTATTATACACCGTTTTTTGCGAAATGTTCACAATTTCGGGGGGAAATTAGGGGGAATTGCGCCTAAGTGCTTCAGGGGACAGTAGGCAACAGTTAATGCTCTTACCGTCGGGGTATACTTTGCGCAGTGCGCTCCGTCTCGAGGCGCACACGAACGCTAAAACGAAGTGAGCAGCAAGTCGGTTCAGGGAGCGGATTGCTTCGTTCCGTGCTGCCACCGGGAGAGAAACGATGCGGCGACCCTTGATTGCAGGTAACTGGAAGATGCACCTCACGCCGTCGGAGGGCGCGGCGCTGGCGACGACGCTGCGCCAGCGCATCGGCATGCGCTCTGATGTGGAGATAGTGCTGTGTCCCAGTTTCGTAGCGTTGCAGGCGGTGGGGGAGGCGATACGTGGCAGCGAGATAAAGCTGGGGGCGCAGAATGTGTTCTGGCGCGATGCCGGCGCGTTCACAGGGCAGGTATCGCCCCCAATGCTCTGCGCGGTCGGTTGTGAGTATGTGATTCTGGGGCACTCGGAGACGCGCGGACGCTTCGGCGTAAACGATCCCGACTTAGATGCGAGTCTGCTTCGCTACTTCAGCGAGACGGAGGCGACGCTGAACCACAAGCTGCGCGCCGTGTTGCCAGTCGGTCTCAAGCCCATTCTGTGTGTGGGGGAGACGCTCGCCGAGCGCGAGGCAGGGCAAACGGAGAGCGTAATCCGGCAACAGTTAGAGGGCGCGCTGCACGGGCTGGCGGGGGATGAACTGTATGAACTCGTGATTGCCTACGAACCCGTATGGGCAATCGGCACGGGACAGGTGTGTGAGGCGGAGGAGGCGAACCGAGTGTGCGGCTTCATTCGGCAGACACTGCGCGGGCTGTATGATGAAGAACTGGCGGAGCTGGTGCGGATTCTGTATGGAGGCAGCGTGAAGGCGTCGAACGCCCACGCATTGTTGCATCAGCCCGCGATTGACGGCGCGCTGGTGGGGGGCGCGAGCCTGAACGCGGAGGAGTTCGAGCAGATTAGTTATTGTGCGCCGAGGCGGTAAGTTCGAGGTATCCAGGTAGTCCGACTACTCTTTCGTCTGGAGCAACGCGCGCCCCATCACGATATAGTCTGCGCCCCAACGCAGTGCCTGTTCCGGCGTTGCCGTGCGTTTCTGGTCGTTGACGTCGAACCCCGCTGGGCGCACGCCGGGCGTGACAATCAGGAACGGTTCAGGGAACCGGCGGCGCAAGCGACGCGCCTCTTGCGGCGAGGCGATAACTCCGTCCACCCCCGCATCATAAGCCAGCTGCGCCAGTCGCAGCGCGTGTGCGCGCGGGGAGCGCGGGACGCCCAACTGGCGTAGAGCAGCTTTGTCTAAGCTGGTTAGCACCGTCACGCCCATCAATAGGGGCGGTTGGGGGAACGCCTCTACAGCGGCGCGGGCGGCGCGCAACATCTCAACGCCGCCCGAAATATGCAGTGTCAGCATCCAGACGCCGCACTCCGCCGCCTGACGCACTGCGAGCGCCACGGCATGCGGTATATCGTGGAACTTCAGATCCAAGAACACCCGTTCTGCGCCCGCCTCGCGCAGTGTGCGCACAATCGGCAATCCGTGTCCGAGTGCCAGCGCACCGCCCACTTTGAAAGCGTACACTTTGTCGCGATACTGCTGCACCCAGTCGCACGCCTGTCCCAGGTTCGGCGTGTCCAGTGCCAGGATTGTGCGGGCAAGTACCGACTCGGGAATCATCGGCTGGCTTGCGCGGCGCGAATCGCTTTCTGAAGCTCGGTCTCGAACTTCTGCTCGATGCCTGGTCCGTAGCCGATTTGCACGAACTGCACTTTCCCCTGTGCGTCAATCAGCACAAAGTGCGGGATGCCGCGCACACGGTAAGCGGTCGCAACCTCGCCAGTTGTGTCCATCGGCACAGTGAAGGTGTAGTTGTTCTTCTGAAGGAACTCACGGACAATCTCAGGGTCCTCCTTGAGGTTGATTGCGAGGATATGCGCGTCTTTGCCGTATTTCTCGGCGAGTTTCTGCGTGTGGGGCAGCGCGCGCCGGCAGGGTCCACACCAGGTTGCCCAGAAGTCGATAAACACGGGCTTACCGCGCAGCTTGCTTAGTGCAATCACTTTGCCGTCCAGCGTTTCCAGACGAAAGTCAGGGGCTTCTGTACCGATAGGCATTCCCTGTTGCTGCAGAAGCGCGTGGGCGCCAACAGCGGTCAGAGCTACAACTGCGACAATCGGAAACCATCGTTTATACATAGTGTCGCCTCCGAAGTAGAGTATACCACGAATGACGGCTACGGCGAGGCAATTGTTCTAAAAAGCGGGGCACGAGCAAGAAGGATCTGGCTGCCGGGGGTGGATTCGAACCACCACTACCAGATCCAGAGTCTGGCGTCCTGCCGTTAGACGACCCGGCAACGCGCATGAGTATACCCGATTCGGGCGACGAATTCAAGGGGGGTATAATCCCGCTATGCGCATCGTGTCGCTGCTGCCGAGCGCGACGGAGATTGTGTACGCGCTGGGGCTGGGGGAACACCTCGTCGCCCGCAGCCACGAGTGCGACTACCCGCCCGAAGCCGAGTCGGTTCCGGTAATTACTTACAGCCTTATCCCCCCCGACTTGCCCAGCCACGAAATCGACCGCATGGTCTCCGAGACCCTGATGACCCATGCCACGCTTTACGGGTTGAACCTGGAACTGCTGCAGCAGCTGGAACCCGATCTGCTGATTACGCAGGCGCTATGCGATGTGTGTGCCGTGTCCTTCAACTCGGTGCAGGAGGCGGTTGCGACGCTCAGTCCGCGCACCCGCGTGCTGAACCTGGAGCCGACGACCCTGCAAGGCGTGATGCACACCTTTCAGATGGTCGCCGACGCGGCGGGTGTTCCAGAACGCGGGCGCGAACTGATTGAACGGTTTCGAGAGCGGATTGAGCGTGCGAACCAGCGCACGCGGAACCGTCCCCCAGTGCGCATCACTTTTCTTGAATGGATCGACCCGCCTTTCGCTTGCGGGCATTGGACGCCTGAGCTGGTGCAACTGGCGGGCGGGATCGACGGGCACGGCAAAGCGGGGCAGCCCTCGCGCCGCTTGGCGTGGCAAGAAGTGCTGGACTGGCAACCCGAAGCCGTTGTGATTGCCTGCTGCGGTTTCACGGTGGAGCGCACCCTGCAAGACCTGCCGATTCTGGAGCGGCTGTCCGGCTGGGACACGCTGCCCGCTGTGCGCAACGGAGCGGTTTTTGTTGCTGACGGCAACGCCTACTTCAGCCGTCCCGGTCCGCGCCTCGCCGACTCGCTGGAGTGGTTGGTACAGCAACTGGAACGCCGTAACGCTCACACCGCGACGGGCGTCTAACAGATTGCTGCAGTTATAAGGTAAATTCATAGCGAGGAGGCAACGATGCGCTACTTCTGGTTGATTGGGGCTTTAGCGTTCAGTTTCAGCTTCGCCGACGACGGGCTGGGCGGGCTGGTGCGCAAGACCGAGGGCAAGAAAGGCGACAACAAGCCTGCGCCGGCTCGCCAGGCGGATGGGAAATCCAGTCCGTCGCGCAGCAGCGATGACAAAGGGAATAAACCGCGCCCCAGCGAGAACAAGGAGCAGGGCAACCCGCAGCAACCCGCGAACCCACCCACGAAACCGTCGGATGATAACCCACTCCGCAAGAAGCCACGTGGCGGCTCGTCGGACGCGAATCCATCCAATACGCCCCAGCCGCGCGACAACTCGGGGCGTGTGCCGCTGGAAGGACGGCGCGTCCCGCTGGAGGGACGCCCTGTGCCCTTCGAATCACGCCCGGTGCTGACCCCGCCGCCACAGCCTGCGCAGATTCAGAACCGTCCCGTACCTCTGGAAAACACGACGCTGCCCGCACTGGTGCGTCAGACCGAGGGATTGAACCCCCATCGCTGGCGCGACCGCTATGTGCTGGTGCCTATCGATCCGGGCTATTCCTATAGCGGATTCTATGTGGACTACCGATTGGGGCACTTCCGATTCGGCTATCGGTACTACTACATCTACCCTGAGCCGTATCGCGTGGTGTATGCGCCCTACTGGTACTACGATCCGTGCCCGCCCTTTGTGGTGGTGTATCGTGTAGTGTATCTGCCACCACGCCCGTATCCGCACACTGTGCTGGTGGAGGTGCCGCTCTATGTGGAGACGCCGTACTATCTGGAGCGTCGCCCGCCTGATGAGCGGCAGCAGCTGCTGAGCGACTTACGCGCGGCGTGGATGCTGCGCGACCCCAGCTTCATCGATCGCCACATCCGCCCGAACAGCTACATCGCCATCTATCTGGACGGGCAGTACGCCTACTCGCTGCCCGCACAGGACTATATCGAGATGACTCGCGACGCCATCCGCGCCGTGAAAACCGAACAGATACGCTTCGATCGCATCACGAAGCGCGGCGAGACGCAGATTGTCGTGCGTGGCGAGCATCACTACATCGATGAGGCGACCGGTGTGCGGCGTGTGGTGTACATCTCCTACACCTTCGAGCAGGTGGAAGGACGCTGGTATCTGATAGAGGCGGGTTCATCGGCGAATAGGCTGTAGTCCTGATCGGGATTTCTAATGAGGCATCCGCCGAATCGCCTTATGGTATAATCCCTTTGGCATGGACAAAGTGCTGATTACGGGCGGTGCGGGGTTTCTGGGCTACCACCTCGCCCATCATTTTGCGAACAAGGGAGCGAAAATCGCCCTGCTGGATATTGCGCCCTATGAGGAGAGTGAATATCCTGCGGGTACGGAGTTCTACACGGGCGATGTGCGCAACCGCGAGCAGGTACGCGCCGCTCTTGAGAAGGCGCAGCCCCGCTGGGTCATCCACGGTGCTGCGGCGCTCCCCTTGTGGAAACGCGAGGACATTTTCAGTACGAATGTAGAGGGCACGCGCACTGTGCTGGAAGAAGCCTTCCGTGCAGGCGTGGAGCGCGTGGCGCATGTGTCCTCAACTGCCGTGTACGGCGTACCCATCAAACACCCCATCGAAGAGACCGACCCGCTAATCGGCGTGGGACCCTACGGCGAAAGCAAAATCCTTGCCGAGCGCGTGTGCGAGGAGTTTCGCGCCAAAGGGCATATTGTGCCTGTTATTCGCCCCAAAACCTTCATCGGGCAGGCGCGGCTGGGTGTGTTCCAGATTCTGTACGACTGGGTGGAGTCGGGAGCGCGTATCCCGATGATTGGCAGCGGGCGCAATCGGTATCAGCTGCTGGAGGTCACCGACCTCGCTGAAGCCTACTGGCGAGTGTGTACGGTAGATTCTGCCCAAGCCAACGACACCTTCAACATCGGCGCGGAGCGGTTCCAGACCGTGCGCGAGGATATTCAGGCGTTGTGTGATTTCGCGGGTTCAGGCGCGCGTCCGATGGGCACGCCAGCAGGCTTGGTGAAGTTCGTGCTACGCATTCTGGAAGCCCTCAAACTCTCGCCGCTCTACAAGTGGGTGTACGAGACGGCGGACAAGGACTCGTTTGTGTCGGTTGCTAAAGCGAAAGAGAAGCTGGGCTGGGGCGCACGCTACAGCAACGCCGAGGCGCTGATACGCTCGTACGAGTGGTATCTGGAACACGCTTCGGGCTTGGAAGTGGGCACAGGCGTCACCCACCGCGTGGCGTGGGAGCAGGGCGCGTTGAGGGTTTTCAAGTGGGTATTGGGAGGGAGAGCAAAGAAGCGTGCAGCAGCGGGCACAAAGTAAGGAGGGGTTATGAGCGTCAAAGCAGTTAGCAGTAGCGAGGTTTACCCCGTGTTGAGCTACGTTGCTCTCTTTTTGATGGCGATCGTAGTGTTCTACGCCAAGGGCTGGTTTTACCTGACAGGCGACATCCGTGCTGTCGTGTCTAGCGTGCCCGACGATACTGCCTACTTTTACAAAATAGCGTGGAATGTCGTACAAGGAAAGGGGCTGACCTTCGATGGCATCAACCCTACGAACGGATTTCAACCTTTGTGGTTGTATGTGCTGCTTCCTTTGGCTTGGGTGATGCGCGACGCTGCCCCTGAAGCATACTTTCGCGCGGCGTTGATTTACCAAACC
>JAOAES010000047.1 GCA_026416655.1 Fimbriimonadales bacterium | reverse complement strand
CCCACCATCTGTAACGCCTGAAATGGAACCATCACCTCGTAGTCTTCGACATAATCCCCAACCAGCATCAGAATCTTACGCGCCATCGTTGTATCCCTCCTTGCAGAGCGATTGTGCCCTGCGGAATTAGGATACCTGACCGGCATTGAGGGTAATTCTCAGGCATGCTCTCTGTGGTGAGAAGCGATGCGAGCGATTAAGGGGCGCGCTGAAGGAAATGTTGTACGACTGTCGGAACCGATACCCAAAGGAGTAGACCAAGAGGTCATCGTGCTTATTCCTACACAAGCCGACGAGAGAGCAAGGAGTTCAGGTAGGAGAGCGACTGCTGTGAATCGGTTGTATGGGCGCGGATTTATTTTAAGTGGCGCAGTTGTTGGCGCCCCCGACGACGAAAACGCCGATCGAGACGAGGGAGAGGGCGCGTCGGTACACGCCGGTAAACCCGGGAACGATTTCACCGACGATCCAGGACCGAACTGGAGGGGCAGTTATCGTTCCGCCTGGGCTACCTCGTCGCGCACGGGCAGCGGCTCCAGTAGCATTTCTTTCGTGGCGATGAACGACTCGCGCGTGTAGTCTGCGAGTTCGTAATCCTCACGCAGCACGATTGCCCCCGTCGGGCAGGCGTCCTGACAGTAGCCACAGTAGATGCAGCGTAGCAGGTTGATCTCGTAGCGCTTGGCGTATCGCTCGCCGGGCGAATAGCGCTCCTCATCCGTGTTCTCGGCGGCTTCCACATAGATGCAGCGCACCGGGCATGCGCCAGCACATAGTGAGCAGCCGATACATCGCTCCAGTCCGTTCTCGTAGCGCAGCAGCACATGGCGCCAGCGAGTGCGTGGGAACTGCTCCTTGCGCTGCTCGGGATAAGAGACCGTGTCTTTCGGTTCGAAGAAGTGGCGCAGCGTGATTTTCATCCCCTTGCTGATGGGCTTGAGAACATCGCGAATGATATTCATAGCGTTTTCACCTCATTTCGAATGTCCGTTCCTGCTAAAAGTTCGGCGTACTGCAGTGCGTGCCGGGCGACCGCCTTGCGCGGCAGCTCCTCCAGCGTAAAGCAGAACAGCTCAGTGGGCAGTTCGATCTCCTCATCGAAGTATTCACAGTAGACGGATTGGCGTTTGAACCAGACTGGTATGTCGGTCTCGCGCAGCACCACCAGAATATCGACATCGCTGCGCGGGCCCGCCTTGTTTTTGGCGAGTGAGCCGAACAGGTATACGGCAATTACCTCAGGGCGCGCCTGCGCGAGCTTTTCGGCGGCGCGTTTTGCTTGCTGTTTCGCCGCCTCTCTATCGAGCCAGTAGACTGTCACAGAGCCGTAGGATTCTCTGCGCACAATCGAGGGCAGTTTCGGCGTCGGCTTGCTGGTAGTTTTCATAAGGTGCATCCCCATTTCGGATAGCCCACTCTGCGCCTTCCAGGTCGCGCTTCGCCTGCGCCATCCAGTCCTCACCGCTAATCATCGCTTTTCTGGAAGCGCGACTGCGCCGTCGCCTTGCTCTATCGCGGGCGTCTCGGTGCGCGGCTTCAGCTCCAGCAGCATGCCCAGTCGCTGCGTGCGGATTTTCTGCTGGAGCTTGATGAGCGCGTAAATCAGCGCGTCGGGCGAGGGCGGACAGCCCGGCACATAGACATCGACAGGCACAATCTGATCCACGCCCTGCACAATCGCGTAGTTGTTGAAAATCCCACCGCACGAGGCGCACGCGCCCATCGACACCACCCACTTGGGAGACGGCATCTGGTCGTAAATCTGGCGCAGCACGGGCGCCATCTTCTTACTCACGCGCCCAGCCACTATCATCAAATCCGCCTGACGCGGCGAGGCACGGAACACCTCCATGCCGAATCGTGCAAGGTCAAACCGCGCCGCCGCCGAAGACATCATCTCGATCGCACAGCATGCCAGACCGAAGGTCAGCGGGAAAATGCTGTTGCGCCGTGCCCAGTTCACAATCTCATCAAGGCGCGTCACCAGCACATTGCCCCCCATCTCCAGGTTCGGAATCGCTGGAGTGGACGAATCGCGCAACACAATCTCCTGAACGCGCTTATCCATAATGAGCCACCACATCGATTGTACCCGATTTCACAGAGGAGGTACACTTTGGGCATGCTCCAAGCTTGGCTTTCTGCGCCGCGTCAGTTGAGCCTGCGTGATGCGCCCATCCCCCATCCCGATGCAGGCGAGATTGTGGTGAAGGTGCGCCTCGCGCTCACCTGTGGTACAGATTTGAAGACCTACCGGCGTGGGCATGCAAAGTTGCCCTTCGGTCTGTTCGGGCACGAGGGCGCAGGCGAGATCGTGGCAGTCGGTGCGGGAGTAGAGCATTTACAAGTCGGACAGCGCGTGACATGGTTGCCCACGGCGCCGTGCCGAGAGTGCTTTACCTGTCGGCGGGGGCGGTTCAACCTCTGCCGGAACCTGTTTGAGCGCGTCGTACTGGGAAGCTACGCCGAGTATCTGAAAATCAATGCGCGGGTAGCGAGCGTGCACGTGTTTCCGTTGGAAGAACTGAGCGACCTTCGTGGGGCGTTCGTAGAGCCACTGTCGTGTGTGCTGCATGCGTGGCGCGTGTTGGAGCCGCTGCCGGGCAAAATCGTGTGCCTTCTCGGCACGGGCGCGATGGCATACTTGCACCTGATGGAAGCGAAGGCGAGGGGCTGCTTTACCATCGTCGTGGGGCGGCGACCAGAGCGACTCACGCTCGCAAGAGAATTGGGCGCGGATGAGGTTGTCCTGACCTCACCCCCTAACCCCCTCTCCGTAAACAGAGAGGGGGAGTCCGTCTCCCCCTCTCCGTTTACGGAGAGGGGGCTGGGGGGTGAGGTAATCGAAAAAATCCGCAGTCTCACCGACGGCGGCGCGGACATCGTAATTGAAGCCACAGGCGCGAAAGCTATCTGGGAAATTGCCCCAGAACTCGCCGCGCCCGGCGGCAAGGTACTGCTCTATAGCGGGCTGGCGAAGGGCGAAACAGTGAGCGTCCTCGCCGAGCGATGGCACTACGATGAACTCACGATACTGGGCAGCTTCCACTTCACCACGCAGGATGCTCAGATTGCCCTGCAACGCCTGCGCCAGCACGAATTCGCCGTCGAACGCCTGATTACCGCCACTCGCCCGCTGAATGAGATTGTGGAAGTATTCGAGCAACTCGACCAGGGCGAGGGAATCAAGTATGCGATAGTTCCGTGAAGGACACTGAGCATGGGCGGGAAGTCGCACTTCAAAAATCTCTGCGAGCGGACTCGCTTCCTAATCGATATCAATACCCCGGCGACAACACATTTTTCGGCTGCACGCCCGCAGGCGCAACCAGCACCACATCCCACTCGGTGTAGTGGGGCGGCTGTGTAGTGTCGGGCTTCCAGCGCAGGCGGAGGCGGTAGTCGCCGTTTTTGAGCGATGCGCTGCCCAACGGCAACCAGAAGCACTGATCCGCATAGCGACTGACGGCGCGCTCGGCGGAAAGCGGGGCGACGCCCTCTGCTATCGGCTTCTCGGCTTCGTCGGTCGGCAGGATTTGCCACTCCACGCTGCCCGACGGCTTGCCCCGCACCGCCAGCCACAGCGTGTACGCGCCTGTCTCGCGCAGGCTGAGCGTGTAGGTCGCCGACGCGCCCTCAATCGGCATCGGCGCGTTCAACCACAGCGTCGCGCCGCCGCTCATCGCAACATCGCGGCGCACCGTGCCAAACTCGTGCTGGCGCGCGCTCTCCGCCTCAAGCCAGCGGTAGGGCTGGTAGGCGCGTTCGAACTCGAACCAGTTCGTGCGCACCAGCGAGAAGCCCTGCGCAGGGTTGCGCCGATAGAGGCTGAGCGCATTATCGAAGTTGAACTTCAGCACCTGCGCGTCCTGCCCTGTGGGGTTGCCGCGCTTGAGCAGCTCCGCCACGCGCGCCGTCCACCGCTCCACGCTGGTCTCGCACACAGGCTCGCTCTGGAAGCCGCGAATGCGCACGGGC
>JAOAES010000032.1 GCA_026416655.1 Fimbriimonadales bacterium | reverse complement strand
CACCCCGACGACGCAGGGATGCTGGATGTGGTCGGTTTCGACCCCGACACACCCCGCGCGATTAGCGAGTTCGTGCAAGGGCGGCTGTGAATACCGTAGCGTTGGCGTCCGCGCCGGCGCTACGGATTCAAGGCGTCAATTGCCTCTTGGAGATCGCGTATCAGGTCGTCAGGATTCTCCAGCCCGACATAGAGGCGGAACAGCCACGATGCTTTACCATGCGCGTCTGGCTCTGTTTGCGCCCAGCCCAGCAACAGGCTCTCGTAGCCACCCCAGCTGCATCCGAAACGGAACAGGTGCAACCGCTCGGCGAAGGTGTAGGCTTGCTCCTCTGTGATGGGATGGGTCTCAAAGCTGAACAGGCTGCCGTAGCCGTGCATCTGTGCCCGCGCCAGCGGGTGCTGGGGGTGGGTAGGCAAGCCTGGGTGATTGACTTTTGCAATCTGCGGTTGTACCGATAGCCACTCGGCGACTTGCAAGCCGCTTTTATGGGCGCGCTCCATCCGCACGGGCAGAGTGCGCAATCCACGCAGCAGCAACCAGCCCGCATGCGGGTCTAAAATGCCTCCCAGCAGCTCGCGTGTCTGTCGAATCGGCTCTATGTGTTCCCTGCGTCCCGCAGCCACGCCCGCCAGCAAATCGCTGTGTCCACCGAGATATTTGCTTGCGCTGTGCAGCACGATGTCCACGCCCAGCGCGTGCGGGTTCTGGAAAATCGGGGTCGCCCAGCTGTTGTCGCACAGCGTAAGAATCCCATGCGCACGCGCCAGTTCGCTCACTGCACGCAGGTCTTGCAGGCGAAAATAGAGGCTGGAGGGGCTTTCCAGGTAGATGAGGCGTGTGTGAGGCTGAATCGCCTGCTCAAACTCCTCAACGCATTCGCCCGATACGAAAGTGGTCTGCACCGCGTAGCGCGCCAACCACGAGGTTAGCAGGGCGCGTGTAGGGGGGTAGACCGTCTCGACGCAGACCACATGCGCCCCACTCTCGGCAAAGGTGAGAATCGCCGAGGCAATTGCTGCCATTCCTGAGCCGAAGCAGAGGGCATCCTCCGTTCCCTCCAGCACGGCGAGTTTCTGCTCGGCGAGGCGCACAGTGGGGTTGCTAACGCGGGTGTAGGTATAGCCGTACTCGTTAGCGCCCTGTCGGGCGTTGCGGTCGCGCAGCGTTTGGGCAGTGAACAACGAGGATTGCACAATCGGCGGCGTTACTGAGCCGTAGGGAAACGGCTCCTCCTCGCCCAGATGTTGCAGTAGAGTCTCCAGAGAAAGTTCTCGCTCCATCGCGCGGCTTAGAGTGTACCTTACTTGCGGATGCGATGGGCGAGTTCCAGAAACTTTTGCTTACTGGCTCCGAGTCAACAGCTCCCGCAGCTTCGGAATCGCCCGGCGCATGACCTTCGCGCGGTGGCTGATACGGTTCTTAAACTCCGACGGGAGCTCCGCCAGGGTACAGCCCAGCGACGGCACATAGAAAATCGGGTCATAGCCGAATCCTGCCTGCCCGCGGGGCGCGTCGGCAATCCGCCCCTCCAGCGTGTCCTCAAAGGTGTAGACCTCGCCCGAAGGGAGGGCAATCGCGACGGCGCACCGGAAGCGTGCCGTACGTCGTTCAGGGGGCGTATCTTTCAGCAACTCTAACAGAATCCCCATCTTCACGCTGAACGGAGTGTCTTCGCCTGCAAAGCGGCGCGAATACATGCCCGGTTGACCGTTAAGGGCGTCGATTTCCAGCCCGGCGTCGTCCGCAAGGCTCATCGCGTGGGTAAAGGCGGCGCAGGCACGCGCCTTGATGAGGGCGTTGCCCACATAGCTGTCAGCATTCTCATCGGGTGGAGGCGGCGCGTCGGGATAGTCCGCCAGCAGGTGAACCTCAACAGACAAATCGCTCAGCCCCGCGCGCAGAAGCTGCTCGATCTCGCGCGATTTAGAACGGTTATGGCTCGCTATCACCACTTGTTTCCGCTCAGGCATCGTCGGCAAGTCGTTGAATCAGTTCCTTTACACGCTCCTCGATCATCGTCCGCACGCGACGAAACTCCTCCATGGGCAGCCCGATAGGGTCGGGGATGTTCCAGTGTTCCTGGATGCCCATGTAGGTTGCAGGGCATAGCGCATCGGTACGAGCGTCGCACAGACTCACCACCGCATCGAACTGCGTGATATCGAACTCCTGTACGCCTTTAGAGGTCTGGCGTGAGATATCGATGCCGACCTCGCGCATGGCTGCAATCGCGAGCGGGTGGACTCTGCCAGAGGGCGCGGTGCCCGCGCTGAAGGCGACCACCTTGCCTTGCCCGTAGTGATTGCCGAATCCCTCTGCCATCTGGCTGCGGCACGAGTTGCCCACGCATACAAACAACACCAGTTTCGGTTTGCTCTCCATTTCAGTAGCCTCGCTGTTTATACTGCTCGATGGTTTGCTTATAGCGCTCCATGCCGTCGGGGCGGTTGATGCTGGCGAGGAGGGTAGGCGGGTTGCCGTTCGCCGCCATCCGTTCCACAATTCCCGCCACGACTGCCCAGAGCGCAACTGCCGCACCAATCCCCGACGCAGGGCAGAACGCTGTCTCCACACCTTCAAGTGACAGCATCGCATCGCCATAGGGCGCAGCGTTGTCTATGACCAGATCCACGACCTCGAATAATCGTCTGCCCGATGCGTGTTCCGATTGCAGCTTCGAGGAGTAATCCAGCGCGGTCAGTCCGATTGTGAATATTCCGCGTGCCTTCGCCTGAATTGCCAGCTCTACGGGGAACGGCGTCTTGCCCGACACGCTGCCGATAATCAATACATCGCCTGAAGCGACTCGGCTCCTGTCCAGCGCTGCTTGCACGATGCAGCGCACGGTTTCAGGAGTGGTGTTCGCCCCGACGCCCTGAGCCTCACGATACGGGTTCGTGTTAGTGACCTGCAAATCGAAGTGCAGGGGACTGAACGCCGCCAGTCCGCCCGCGCGATTGATGAGTTCGCGCGAGACGAGGTGTCCCGTATCGTAAATATGAATCACGCCGCGCTGCAACAGACACTCAGCGCACACCTCTGCGGCGCGCTCAATGGCAGTCAGTGAACGCCTTTCCAGCTCCGCAATTTGAGCGCGAATGCGCTCGAAGTAGGATTGTGCAAGACTCATCGCAGGTAGATTCTACTCGACGGGGCAGGGGCTAATGCTTCTTCTTCAGAATCGATACCAGCAGCCATATGCCCAGCACGGTCGCGCCGAGGAAGCCAATAATGGTGAGCGTCGTGCCGAACGGGATGTCGCGCGTGGCGGGCAGCAGCAACGCGAGTCCGACGATGAACGCCGCGACCAGCATGCTTAGCGACAGCCGCGTAATCATCGCGTCCAGTCGATCGAGCGTCTCCTGCGTTGCGCCGATTTGCGCCTCCACAGGCACCTTGCCGCGCTCCACGCTTTGCAGCCACTGCATCAGCATCGCGGGCATCTCGCGCAGTAAGTACCGCCAAGTGTCCACCTGTTCCACCACCTCCTGCACGCTCAGCGTGGGCAGCCACGCCGTCTTACTCAGCTGGCGCACGAACGGTTTGGAAACCTCAAACAGGTCATAGTCAGGGTCTAACTGTCTGCCGATGCCCTCCAGCATCGCCAGCGTCTTGCCCACCAGCCACAGGTTGCTGGGCAGGCGCAGGTGGTAGTGCCGGCACAGGTCGGTCAGGTCGTTCCAGAACTCGGTGAAACGGCTCTCCTTGAGGGTACGCCCGCGATACTTGTTGATGATGCGTTCTGCGGCGCGGGCGAGCTTCTGGCGGTCGGTGAATCGGGTGAATGCGCCCATCCGCGCGAACACATTCAGAATCGCGTGCGTGTCCAGGCGTACTATCGCGACATACAGGCGCGTGAGGTTCAGGCGGTCATCGTCGTTCAGCACGCCCACCATCCCGAAATCCAGCACGCCAATCCGCCCATCAGCCAGGATGAGATAGTTGCCCGGATGTGGGTCGGCATGGAAAAAGCCGTCTTCCAGCACCTCTTTGATAATCAGGCGCGAGGCGCGCATGGCGATTTCGCGCGTGTCGTGCCCCGCCGCGCGCAGCGCGTCTACTTCGTCTACTTTGATGCCCTGAAGCCGTTCCATCACCAGCAGCCGCTCGGTGCAATACTCACTGTAGAAGGAGGGGATGTGTACTTCGAGGACGCCCTCGAAATTGCGGCGGAACTGCTCGGCGTTGCGCACCTCGCGGCGGTAGTCCAGCTCGTTCAGCAGGGTAAAGGCGAAATCCTCCGCGACGGTTTCGGGGTCATACAGCTCGCCGAGTTGCGTGCGCTGTGCCAGGCTCGCGAGGTCGTGCAGGATCTCGAGATCCAGCTCCACTACCTCGCGAATGTTGGGACGCTGCACTTTGACGGCGACGGGCGTTCCGTCGTGTAGCACGGCGGCGTAGACTTGCGAGAGCGATGCCGCGCCAATCGGTTCAGGGTCAAAGCGGGCGAATACCTCCTCGAGGGGGCGTCCGAGTTCCTTCTCGATCACGGGGCGCATCGCCGACCAGGGTTCCGGCGGCACATTATCCTGTAGTTTGCGCAGTTCCTCCACGAACGGCTCAGGCAGGATGTCCGAGCGGGTGCTGAGAATTTGCCCCAGTTTGACAAAGGTGGGTCCGAGTTCTTCCATCGCGGCGCGCAGGTGTTGCGCAGGCGACTCGAGGGGTTCTTCGGGTGGGCGCAGTTCGCCTTTACTCAGCGAGAGGCGGCGATGGACGCTCAGATACTCCAGCGCGCCGCCGAAGCCGTGCCGTGCCAGCACACTGACCACCTGGCGGTAGCGCTGCAGACTCCGCACGCGCCGCGCAATCGGGCGCATCGCTTACTCCTGGGGCGAGGCTTCCAGTTTGTGCAGGATAGCGTCGAGTTTCTTCTCAATCGCTTTGATATCGGCGTGGGTGGGCAGTTGAAGCTCCTTGAGAACCTCCTGCACCTCCTCGCGGATGAGTTTGCGCAGGGCGTTGCGCTCCTTCTCGCCGCGTTTGAGAAGTTGCTCGACCATTTCGCCAGCCTCTTCACGCTGCGCCTGCCCGCGTTTGACCATCTCGTCAACGAGGTTCTGCGCCGTCTCGCGTGTGAGCGATACCGCGCCCAGCCCCATCAGCACGCTCTGTTCCAGTAATTCGCGAATCGATGCCATGATTGAAACGCCTCCCGATTGAACAACAGGTATACTATACCCCAGTTCAGACCAAGGAGGACGATTCGACTTGCAAGTCAGGATGGCGGATTTAGGCAGCCAGTACCGTCGGGTTCGGAACGAGCTGGAACCCGTTTTGTTGGAGGTGCTGGCAAGCGGGCGTTATATTCTGGGCGAGCATGTGCAAGCTTTGGAAACCGAGGCGGCTCAGGCGTGCAATGCCCGCTTTGCGATTGGTGTGAGTTCGGGCACGGACGCTCTCAAACTCGCCCTGCGCGCAGTGGGCGTACAGCCCGGCGATGAAGTGATTACCACCCCTTTCACCTTCGTTTCCACCACAGAAGTCGTGGTGCAGCTTGGTGCAGTGCCCGTATTTGTGGATATCGATCTCGATACCTATAACTTAGACCCGAATTTAGTAGAGGCGGCGATTACCCCACGCACGCGTGTTATCCTGCCTGTGAGCCTGTATGGGCAGTCGGCGGAGATGCGTGCCCTGCGCGCAATCGCCGACCGCTATGGGCTGTGGTTGATTGAGGACGCGGCGCAGGCAATTGGCGCACGCCATTACGAGGAGCCGATAGGCGCGTTTGCCCACGCCGCGACGCTCAGCTTCTTCCCTACCAAAAACATCGGCGCGGCAGGCGACGCCGGTATGATAATCACTAATGATGAGCAAATCGCCTACAAGGTGCGCAGCCTGCGTGTGCATGGGATGAACGGCGGCTACTACTATGAAGACATCGGCTACACCGCGCGCTTAGATGAACTGCAAGCCGTGATTCTGCGGGCGAAGCTGCGTCATCTGCAGGAGTGGACGGAGCGGCGCCGCTACCACGCCACGCTCTATCGCACACTGCTCGCGGACGCTCCCCTCCAGTTGCCTGTCGTCCGTCCCTATAATTACCATGTGTATCATCAGTTCACGGTACGCACGCCGCATCGGGACGCATTGCGCGACTACCTGCGCGAGCAAGGCATAGAAAGCGCGGTCTACTATCCGCTGCCGTTGCACTTGCAGCCCGCCTACCGATTCTTGGGCTACAACGAAGGCGATTTCCCCAACGCGGAGCGCGCCGCGCAGGAAGTCCTTTCGCTCCCTGTCCATTCCGAGCTCACGGAAGACCAGATTGCGTTCGTGGCGCAGAGCGTGCTGGAGTTCGCCCAATCGGAGGTCGTAGCGGTATGAAGGCAATGATCCTCGCGGCGGGGGTCGGCTCACGCTTAGACCCCCTGACTCGCGCGCTTCCCAAACCGATGGTTCCCATCGTGAACCGCCCCGTCATGGAACATCTCGTGAATCTCCTCAAGCAGCATGGCTTCACCGAAATCATGGTCAACCTGCACTATCTGGGCGACCAGATTAAGGCGTATTTTGGCGACGGCTCACGCTGGGGCGTTCGGATCCATTACTCCGAAGAGGAGCAACTCTGGGGCGACGCGGGGAGCGTGAAACGCTGTGAGGACTTCTTTGATGACACCTTCATTGTAATCGGCGGCGATGACCTGACCGACCTGGACCTCACGCGCCTGATTAAGTTCCACAAAGAGAAAAAGGCACTCTGTACGATTGCGCTTTCCCTTGTGGAAGACCCCTCCGAGTATGGGATTGCCTTGCTCAACGAGCGGGGGCGCATCACGCGCTTCCTCGAAAAACCGAAGGGCGAGATGATTTTCTCCAACGCGGCGAATATCGGAATTTATGTGCTGGAGCCTGACGCGCTGGAGTTGATTCCGCGGGGCGCGCCCTACGGGTTCGGCAAGAATCTCCTGCCGCTGCTTATCGAGCGCAAGCTCCCCCTCTACGGTTTTCTGACCTCCAGCTACTGGAAGGACGTGGGGAACTTGAAAACCTATCAGCAGGCGCACTGGGACGCGCTGGCGGGGCGCGTGCAGATTCAGATGCCCTATCCTGAGCAGCGCAAGTTCGTCTGGATTGGCGAGGATGTGCAAATCGCCGACGACGCCGAGATTGGCTATCCGGTAATGATTGGCTCGGGCGCACGCATCGAGTCGGGCGCGCGCGTGCTGGAGAACAGCGTGATCGGTGAAGGATGCGTCGTCGAGGAAGGCGCGGTCGTGCAGGAGAGCATCCTCTGGGATGGGGCAGTGGTGATGCGCGACACGATGCTGGTGCGCTGCGTTGTGGGGCGCGAGTGCAAAGTAAAGTCGAATGTGGCGATTTTCGATGGCGTGATTGTGGACGCGAAGCAGCGTTCCCGCAAGTAATGGTCGGGGCGCCCGGACTCGAACCGGGGACCTCCTGCACCCAAAGCAGGCGCGCTAACCATACTGCGCTACGCCCCGAATAAAAAATGGTGCGCGGTGGAGGATTCGAACCTCCGACCCCTTCCACGTCAAGGAAGTGCTCTACCTCTGAGCTAACCGCGCACTTGGTGGAGCGAACTCCACCCCTGTCGAACCTTCGCCTTCTATTATACCATGGAAGGCATCGTCCCTGATGCTACTCGCCCTTAGCCCGCTCGACCTTCACAGTGAAGTGCAACTCGCTATCAAATAAACCTGTGGAGGTAAACCGATGCAACAGCCGAAACCTATCTGGCAGAATCTATTCCAGCGACGGCGCACGAACCGCCCGACGCCCTCAGAGCGCATTCGCACGCTCATCGAACAGTACCTCAACTACCGACGCGCCATCTGTCAATCAAGCGAAACCTACCGTATGGACTGCTACTACTTCGACTTCCTGCAGCAGTACCTGAACGCCTGCCCGCCTGCAGAAACCGAGCGGGAACTGCTGCTCGGCTACCTCGCATGGCTCAAGCGCCATCGAAGCCCGCGCACGGGCAAACCCTACGCCGCCGATACCCTCGCAGGCGCGTGTGAGCGTCTCATGGCGCTCCTGAACTGGGCAGTAGAGGAAGGGCACTTAGACCGCATACCCCTCAAACGCAAGGAGCTGCTCAAACGCCCTGAACCCTTGCCGAAGCCCTTCACGCCTGAGGAAGTGCGCACGCTGCTGCAGAAACTCAGCGGCAAGGATTGGCAATCGGTACGCAATCGCGCGATTGTCATCACCTGCCTCGAACTGGGCTGCCGACGCGGGGAACTGCTGCAAATGACCGTCGGCGACCTCCAACGCGGCTACAGTGAAGTGCGCCAGAAAGGGAACCGCCTGCATGTGATGCACCTCACCACCAGCGCACGCGAGGCGATTCAGGAGTACCTGCACGCCCTGCGCCGCGATACAGGAACCGTGTTAGACGACGCGCATCCCCTCTGGCTGAACGGGCGACTGCGCCCGATGCACGGGCAGGATCTGCGCAAGGCGTTCGAACGACTGAGCAAGCGAATCGGCATGCGCCTCTACATTCACCGCCTGCGGGCGACTTCAGCGACGCTCCGCCTCGCCTACGGCGCAAGTACCGAAGTCGTGCGCCGCGCCTTAGGGCATAGCACGGACCGTGTGCTACGCCATTATGTCCGCCTTGCCGAGACTCAACAGCGCACGCTCATGGAGCAGACCTCGCCGACGCGCTATCTAAGACAGGAGGCGCGCCTATGACAATCACTTACCTGCCCGACGGCTATGCGATACTCCACCAGCGGGAACTCGCTACAGGCAGGCGACGGCTCACGCTGGTACGCCGCAACGAGGCGACGGGCGACCTGCGCGCGGCGGGCATCCGCTGGATGTGGGAGATCTGCGAACCGCAACCCTCGCAACGCCTGCTCCAGCAAGCCGTGCAAGCGGAGCGCCTCTCGCCTGAACTGTACCTGTATCTGGAAACGAACCGCCTGCTCTGGCGCAGGTATGAACTGCCTGAGCGAGATGAGGAACTGGGGCAGTTCCTGTTCATGCTGCATCCGCTCCTGAGCCGAAGTCAGTACCCGCTGGTGCTGCTGGAAAAGAACTATGTGATTCTCGGCGTGCGCGAAACGGACGGCGTGAGCCGCTATACCGTGCCGCACTTCGGACGCCTCGCCTGCTATATGGGCAAGGACGGCTATCTACAGGCGGGCGTGCTGCTCGCCTCGCCACAGCCGTGGCAGGAAGTGCCCGCGAACCCTGAGCCGTGCCCAATGCCGCATCTGTTTCGCGCCATGGAAACAGGGCGACTGAGCAGGCGACTGCGCCGCTGGCTCCGCCGCACGCCCCTGCTGTGGACGCCCGTCGACGCGCTGGGGGAACGCGCCTGCATCGAGGATCCCCCCGACGACGACGAGCCGTATGAGGGGGTGTGTGTATGACGCCTACTGAGCTGCTTCAAGACGCCGCCGAAGCGTGGGACTGGCTCGAACAACAGCCCGACGCGCCGTACCTCCTGCGCATCTACGCCGCCGTCTACATCCTGCGCTTGCTCTCCGAAAGCCTCACAGCGCAGGAGTGGGCAGCGTATCCCCTGCTACAGGCGCGGCTCCACGCCGTGCGAGAAAGCCTCCGCTTCGGAATCGATACCTTTCGCGCATGGTGGCAACAGGCGCGCCCCCTCCTGCTACAGGAGCCTGCGCCGAATCGACGCTTATGCTAATCTAATCGGTATGAGCCGACGGTTAGAGGAACTGCAGGAAGCGATCCAGGCGTGGGATTGGCTGGAGCAGAATCCCGACGCGCCGCTGTTGCTACGGTTAGCGACGGCAATCTACCTGATGTTTCTGGCGACGGGCGTGGACTCGCCCGCCGCCCTGCTCCAGTCGCCGCACTTACGCTCGGTATACACAGGGATCGTGCGCGGCGACTTGGAGCCGTTTCGCACATGGTGGGCAGGCGTCTGTGAACCGCTTCGAATCGCCGCCTGCTCGGCGGCGCACGCGCGCCCGTTCGCCTGAGCCTGCTTGCTCAGGTTGTCACTGTGCAACAGTTTGCAACAGTTTGCAACAGGTTTTACTGCCTGCCCTGGCAATCCCATGCGATCTAATCGCTGTGAACGGCAAGGGCTACAATCCGCTTGCAGCCTCGCGATTCGCGGCGGGACTTCTCCCGAAACCTGCGGCGAAGCCGTTGCTGCCGCCTGCGCCCGTATCCCCTGATGAACGCGCCATCCTTGCAAGCCTGATTGCCGCCGCGCTCGCCCCACGCGCGGCAGGCGTCTTACTGCCTGCGCCTTTCCAGTGGGCAGAGCGCGAGAACCGACGCCGCATGCAGCAGTACGAGTCGGAACTGAACCGCCAACTCAAAGAGGCGCAACTCCAAGTGGAACGGCTCAAAGCCCGCACGCCGATAGAAGTTGAGCAGATTCGCGAGGCGGGGCGCGCCGCCGAGCGCACGCAGCAACAGCCCAAGATAGACGCCGAAGTCGGCAAGATTCAAGCCGAAACGCAGAATCTGCAGCAGCGTACGGAGCAGGCGGCGCAACGCCTGCCTGTGGAGATTAGCCTGCGTATCGCCGACTTGCTGCAACGCGCGGGCGACGAGAAAGTCGGCGCAGAGGAACGCCGCATGATGATCGGCTACGCTCGCTACCTGATGCAGCAGTACGGCGTGGACTTGAAGGATTTCCTGCCTGCCGAGACTCAGGCAAGCCCTGCGCAGGCGCGCGCCGCGGCGCAAGCCGTCGGCGAGGCGGCGCAAGCGGAGCAAGCCCTCGCCAGCGCCGAGCGCATGCGTGAGGAAGCCGAAACCGAACGGCAGGAACGCCCCTTGCGTTTAGAGGAACGGCGCGCCCGCATCCGCCTCATTCAAGCGCAGGAACTGACCGAGCGCATGCAGCCGCAGCTGATGCAAGCCCGTATTCAGGAGATTCGGGCGAATATCGCACAAGGATGGCAGAATCTGCGCTTGCGAGCGCAAGCCCTGCAGAACGCCATCCAGCGACAGGATTGGAACGAAGCGCGCGGCGTTGTGGAGGCAATCGGTAAATCCCGCGCCTTCTGGGAGCGGCAAGTCCAGGAACTGCGCAAGGCGCTCGGGATCACGCAGGAGCGCACGGAATATATCACGCCGCGCGATCCGCAATCGGGCGCCACGCTCGCCCCCTACCGTCAAATTACGCGCACCACCACACTGCCCGACCTGAGCCGAATCGCTCAGAGCGACCCGCGCTATCCGCTCGTGCAACAACTGCGCGAAGCGGAGCGACTGGCAAACTTCTATCGCCAATCGGAGCAGATTCTGAATGAGCGACTGATGAAGCGGCGCGGCATTCGCGTTCGATGGATTCCCATGCCCGACGGGACTCAGATTCCCGTGTGGGAAGAGGAGAACTGAGCCGACGGGCGTTTCGTTTCTACCGAAACGCCCGCCCCGTAGGTAGAATCCCACGCCATGCCGACCTTCGCCTATGACGACTGGGAACAGCAGATCCTGCGAATCGATGTGCAACACGCCCTCGAACGCCTCTCCGAATCGGAGCGCGCCTTAGTGGAACTCTACCTGCAAGGCAAGAACCTGAACGCCCTCAGCCGCGCACTCCACCGCTCCCGACGCGAACTCGAAGCGGAGCTGAACCGCGCCCTCGAAACCCTGCGCCAAGCCCTGCGCTAAGGCACAATCACAATCGGCTCTTCACGCGCCCGCGCCGTAGCGCCGTCCAACCGCTCAAACGCATCCAGCAACGCCTTCGCCGCCGCCAGCTGCACCCGCGCATCCGAATGCTCAAGCAACGCCGCCAGCGTGTCAATCGCCTGCCGTACCCGCTGCAACAGATACAACTGCGCATGCTGCTGCATCAGTTGACGCGCCTGCGCTAACGCCTCCCGATACGGCTCCCGCTGCAAACGACGGTACAGCGTGGAGCGCGCCACGCCTAACGCCCGCGCCGCCTCCGACAACGACGCGCTACACAATACCGCCTCGACCGTTTCATCCACCTTGCGCATC
>JAOAES010000290.1 GCA_026416655.1 Fimbriimonadales bacterium | reverse complement strand
CGCGCCGAACTCATCAGCGCGACCGCCTGATGAAACGCCAGCGCCACGAAAAAAGTGGTGGGCACATCCACCGTCATGAAGCGGCTATGCACCACCAGCGCCGGCGCGAGCGCCATCGCCAGCCCCGCCACGATGCCCGCGCCCAAGCCCGCCGCCATCGTTAGTGTGCGCCCGACCACGACCGCCGCGCCTGCGCCCATCAGCGCGACCAGCACTCGCGCCCATAGATACAAATCCGCCCGCAACGCAGCAATCTGTGCCGGCGTGGGATTCTCAGGTAAGCCGCCAATCACGCCTGCCGCGCTGAGCCAGTGCAACCACACGCTCCACAGGTACATCGGTAGCGTGCCGTAGTTGTAGAACCCCGGCAGGAACTCGCCCGCGTAGGGATTAATCGTGAAGTAGCTCGCCAGCAGAATCAGCCACTCGTCGGGATGATAAGAGTAGTAATGCTCGGCGTTGGGCAGGCTCCAGCGGATACCTATCAGCCGTATGCCCAGCGCGACCAGAAACAGCGCCGTCCATAGCCCGACCGACTTGTACCGAGACAACGCCAGCTCCCTGTTATTTCGCCGCTTCCACCATCTTCTGGGCAATCAGCGCGATTTCGGGGCTGAGAATCCCTTCTGGGCGCGTTCCAGTGCGCAGGCAGCGCAGGAAATACTCAGGCGCGTTGCGCTCGCCTTCGGGCAGAGGGTCAGGCTCTTCGTAGGCGACCTCCGCGCCGCGCCGATGGATTCGCAGCCTGCCGTCGACGACGCCCGCCGTCGCCTCTGTGCCATACACGACGGGATTCGGCGCGCCGTCCGAGCCGATTTGCGACCAGGTGGCTTCGATGACGGCAATCGCCTTCGGATAACGGGCGACCACTACGGCGTTGTCGTCGCTAATCGGGTAGTCTTTGGTCAGGTTGCCGCGCGTCGCGAGGATTTGCGTCGGCTCGCCGAGCAGGTACGCGCTCATCACCGCGCCGTAGCATGCGAAGTCGGCTAACGCGCCTGCGCCGTTGAGGTGTTCATCATATAGCCAGCCCACGAAGTAGGGGTCGCAGCCTATCTCGCGGGGTCCCGCGTGCCCCGCGCGGAAGCGGAACTCGAAAATCGCGCCGAAGTCGCCCCGCCTGGCGCGCTCCAGCAGGCTCTGCAGGGCAGGGTTCCAGCGCGTGGGGAAGTTAATCATCAGCAGGCGGTCGGTTTCTCGCGCCGTGTGGAGCATCCGCTCAGCGTCCGCCAAGTCCGCCGCCATCGGCTTCTCCACCATCACATGCGCCCCGCGTCGCATCGCCTCAACCGCAATCTGTGCGCTCGTGCGGTTGTCAGCGCACGCCAGCACGATGTCGGGCTGCTCCGATTCCAGCATCGCGCGCCAGTCGGTGTAGGCGTTCTTGAAACGGCTTCGGGCGCGTTCCAGCAGGGGCGTCTCGTCGGCAACGGCAGTGAGTTCTACATCTGGTTGCGCCGCCCACTGCTCCAGCAAGCCCCACACATGCCCGTGAGTCAATCCTGCAACCGCCAGTTTGAAAGACATTTTCAGGCTCCTTACTCAGTCGCCGCGGGGATTTTCTGAAGACTTTGCGGCGACAATCCGAACGCTTCGCAGAGTCGCTCCACCACGAGGGGGGCGCGCTCGGCTTCAATCAGGCAGGTGATGCGGTTGTGCGCATCGCTCATCTGCTCGATGGCGACCCCAGCCTCATACAGCACCTCCGCGATTTTGGCGAACACGCCGTGCAGCTCGCGCATATTCTGGGCGAAGATGGAGACCATCACACGGCGCGGCTTGACGGCGACGCGGAACCCGTTTTCTTCCAGAATCGCGCAGGCGCGCGGGGCATGCTCCGAATCCACGCCGAAGCTCAGCCCGTGGCGTTGCAACTTGATGAGAAAAAGGGGAATCTCCGCCTCGCGCATCAGGTTCAGAATCTGCTGTCGTTGCGCGGTGAGGTTGTCGGGATGGGGCGCGCGCACGAACAGATAGGTCGCCTCTGCAGAAACGGTAATCGCGCTGACGCCTCGCTCGCGCTCGAAGCTCACACGCTCGCCCTGAACAATCGCCCAGCCTTCGTGCATTGCGTGGGGAAGTATACCTGAGCCGCGCGGCGACTGCCCCGCAGGGCACCAGCAAAAACGCAGGTATACTACTCGCGAGGAGAATCCGATCATGACCGATGAACGCAGTTTCCTGGATGACCCGCGTCCTGAGGGACGAGCGCCAATCCCTGCAGAGCGCGTGCCGATGTTGGTTAGCGTGTTTGAGCAGATGGAGGCGGTGTCGGTGGTGCTGGCGTTTACCGTGCGTGCGGAAGGCGTGATGCAGAGCGACGCCACTTTCGGCGTGTGGATCGACGAGGCGCTGCCCCACGAAGATAAAGTAGAGACCCTGCGTCAGCTTGCTGCGCGTCTGCATCCTATCGTCAGCCCAGACTACTACCTGGATTTGATGCTCATCACCCCGCGCGACGCGATGCTCTGGCAGATGGCAACCGAGAACGGCGACCCCATCTACGCCCGCGACGAGGAAGCGATTCAGGAGCAAATCGCGCTACTCCAGACCCTGCCGCCCGTCAGCGACGACGAACGCGATATCGATGTGATGCGCGTGATGTAACTTGATGGTGCGACGGCGTCCCGCCGTCGCACCGGAGAGGCGGCACTGGAGCCGATGGTACAGAAGCCATCGCACCTTTGCGGTGCTGCAACATCTGATTGATCATGCCGTAATTTAATCAGGCAGGTTTGCTCATGTACGCGCTGGAGTTCGAACTTCCCGAACTGGTCGATGCCCTTATCGAAAAGGTGCGCGAGTACGCGCCCGACGCAGATACCTCGCGCATCGTAGAGGCGTACCTGTTCGCGGAAGAGCGGCATCATGGTCAGAAACGCAGGAGTGGGGAGCCGTATATCACGCACCCGCTGGCGGTGGCGCACATCTTAGCCGACCTGCAGATGGGCGTCAATACCGTGATTGCAGGACTGCTCCACGATGTACTTGAAGACACGCAGACCACCCCCGAAGAGCTGGAGCAACGCTTCGGCGCGACCGTGCGCAAACTGGTGGAGGGCGTGAGTAAGCTCCACCACTCCGAGCGCAAGATCGAAATCTTCAACGAGGCGGGCAAGCGGCGCATGAGCATCGCCAAGACCGCCGAGAACCTGCGTAAACTGTTCCTCGCAGTCGCCGACGACCTGCGCGTGATGATTATCAAACTCGCTGACCGCCTGCACAATATGCAAACTTTAGACGCCATGCCCCCCGAAAAACAGATTCAAATCGCCGCCGAAACGATGCAGGTCTATGCGCCGCTGGCGCACCGCCTCGGCATCTATCAAATCAAGGCACAGCTGGACGACCTCGCCTTCAAGTACCTCTATCCGCAGGAGTACCGGGACATCAGTCAGAAGGTGGCGCAGACCCGCCAGCAACGCCAAAAAGAGGTCCAGGAGTTGATTAGCATCCTCAAGGAACGCCTATGGGAGAAGGGCGTGCGCGCCGAAGTGATGGGACGCCCGAAGCACCTGTGGAGCATCTTCAACAAGATGAAGCAACAGCAGATCGACTTCAGCCAGATTTACGACCTGATTGCCTTGCGCGTGCTGACCGAGACCGTCGAAGAGTGCTATCTCGCGCTGGGGATTGTGCATGACCTGTGGACGCCGATTCCCGCCCTGTTTTATGACTACATCGCCGCGCCGAAGCCGAACGGCTATCAGTCGCTGCATACCAAGGTCATCGGTCCCAACGAGCGCACGCTGGAGATTCAAATTCGCACGTGGCAGATGCATCAGGTCGCCGAGTATGGCGTGGCGGCACACTGGCGCTATAAAGAGGGGCAGGATCAGAAACCGCTACAGTTGCCCGCACTGCAGCAGCAGCTGCGCGACCTGACCGACGCCAAGAGCAATCTGGAGTTCCTGACCAGCGTGTTCCGGGACATGACCGCTGACCAGGTGTTCGTATTCACGCCGCGAGGCGACTTGATCGACCTACCTGAAGGTTCGACGCCCATCGATTTCGCCTATCGGATTCACACGGAGGTGGGCAACCGCTGCGTGGGCGCGCGTGTGAATGGGCGCATGGTCTCGCTGGATTACAAACTGCGCACCGGCGACATCGTGGAGATTATCACCCGCCAGAACGCGCAGCCCAGTTACGACTGGCTGGCTATCGTGCGCACTTCCAGCGCGCGGGGCAAGATTCGCGCCTACTTCCGTGAGGCGCGCCGCGCCGAATTCATCGAGCACGGGCGTATCCTTCTGGAGCGGGAACTGGCGCGCCTGCGCATCCCGCTCACGCAGTTCCGGGACGCACTGCCAGAAGTCCTCAAAGCGCTCAATCTCCGCAGCGAAGGCGACCTGTATGCCAGCATCGGCGAGGGGCTGACGACCGTGCAGTCCGTGACTCAGCGACTACGGGCGATTCTGCCGAGCGCACCCGCCGAGCCGTTGCCGACGCCGACTTCTCCCACAGGGCGCGAAATCCGCGCGATGCAGATCGAAGACGCCGACGGCTACATGACGCGCCGCGCTACCTGCTGCCACCCCCTGCCGGGCGACGAACTGCGCGGCTACATCTCGCGCGGACGCGGCATCGTGGTGCACCGCGCCTCATGTCCCAACCTGCGCGCCCTCGAAGACAAAGAGCCGGAGCGCGTGATGAACATCGAGTGGGTCCCCCAGAAAGACCGTGCCTACCCCGTCGCCATGCGCTTCGAAACGCTGGATCGCCCCGGCGTGCTGGCGGACATCACCACGATTCTGGGCAGCTCGAATATCAATATCGCCGATGTGCGTGTGCGACGCAACCCCAAGGAGTCGACGGCGGTCATCGATATCGTGCTTCAGGCGAGCAGTGCGCAAGAGCTGCGCGCCCTCACGCCGAAGCTATCCTCGCTGGAAGATGTGCTGGCGGTCTCCCGCCTGATGGAGGGCAAAAGTAAGGATGCGAGCAGTGATTCAACGAGTCAAGTGGGCGGAGGTCGAAGTAAACGAACAAATCGTCGGGCGCGTTGAGCAGGGCGCGCTGATTCTGCTGGGCGTTCATGCCAGCGACACAGCGGAACAGGCGCGCTGGCTGGCGCACAAAATCGCTCAGCTCCGCTTCTTCGAAGATGAAACGGGCAAACTGAACCGGTCGGTGCTGGACATCGGCGGCGCGATGCTGGTGGTCTCGAACTTTACGCTCTACGGCGACTGTCGCAAAGGCAGACGCCCCAGCTTCACCGAATCTGCCCCCTATGAGCCAGGGCGCGCCCTATATGAGCAGTTCTGCGCCTTTCTGCAGGCGGAAGGCGTCCCCGTCCAGACAGGCGTCTACGGCGCGGAAATGCAGGTGCGCCTGCAAAACGACGGACCTGTAACGCTGATTGTGGACACGCAGGGCGCGTTGTAGCAAGCGACTCGTCAATCAAACGGGTCGTCGTCCTCTTCGTCCAGCAGATTGCCGAAGGAGAGGTCGATCGGCATCGCCGTTTCTGCCTCGAACGTGTCGCTTTCCACGCGCCGCGCCGCGACGGGTTTGGGAACCTCCCGCTCGAACGCCTTCAACACCTCGTCGGCAGCAGGTTGCAGCGTCAGCACCTTCTGCATCGCGGCGATAACCCGGTCTTTATCCGGTTCGCCATTGCCGTTTTGGGTGCGGGCGATGATGTCGGCGACGGCATTGCGACTCAGGTTCGGGTTTAGCTGCCGCAGGTTCTCCCACACGGCGTCTTCCAGCGGCTTGTCGGGTTCAGGCTTGTAGAGTTGTAGTCCGTCCTGCCCGCGCATAATCGCGGGGCGCGGGAAGCGCACAAAAATCGGCTGGTTGAAGTAGGGATGGCGCACCAGCATCTCGCCCGGTGAGAGCGCGCCCATCTTCTCTTTGACCGCGTTGCCGAAGATGTTGTAGCCCGGCTGCGCCATCTCCTCCATCTCGATGCGCCCGTACAGCGAGGTGGAGCAGTTGCCCACCACCTGCCGATCCACCTGTGAGCGGAACTGCTG
>JAOAES010000212.1 GCA_026416655.1 Fimbriimonadales bacterium | reverse complement strand
CCTTCAACTTTCAATCTGCTGGAAAAAGCTGGGCTGGTTGCGCCAGTCCTCGCGCACTTTAACCCAGAGTTCGAGGAAAATCTTGCGTCCGAGCCAGAGTTCAAGTTCCTCGCGGGCGCGCTGCCCGATTTTTTTGAGCATCTTGCCCTTCTCGCCAATCACGATGCCCTTGTGCGTGTCGCGCTCCACATAGATGGTCGCCGCGATATAGAGCACGCCGTTCGGACGCTCTTCCCATCGTTCGATGGCGACGCCAACGCCGTGCGGTACCTCCTGATAGGTGTTGAGCAGCACTTTCTCGCGGATAACCTCGGCGGCGAAGAGGCGTTCGGGCTGGTCAGTAATCTGCTCCTGCGGGAAAAAGGGCGGCCCTTCGGGCAGATGCTTGAGAATGATATCGAGCAGTTTATCGCAGTTGTGTCCCTTGACAGCGTTAGTCATCATCCAGTCGGCATGGTTGGGCACAAGCTGCCAATACGCCTCCGTGTTCGGCTTGACTTTTTCGGGGGGCAGCTTGTCCATCTTGTTCAGTACCAGCACAATCGGGGCGCGCGACTCTTTTTGGAGCAACTCGGCGATTTGTCGGTCTTCTGTTCCGGGGAGTTTCGAGGCGTCCACAACGAACAAAATCAGATCGGCGTCGGGTAGCGCGCCGACAGCGGCTTCCACCATCCGCTCGCCGAGCTTGTATTTCGGCTTGTGGATGCCGGGCGTGTCCACGAACACAATCTGCGCGTCAGGCAGGTTCAGGATGCCGAGAATGCGGCGGCGTGTGGTCTGCGGGCGTGGCGAGACGATGCTCACCTTGCGCCCGACAAAGTGATTGACCAGCGTGCTCTTTCCGACATTCGGCTTGCCGATGACCGCCACAAAGCCCGAGCGGAAGGGGGAACCTTGCTCACTCATGGCTCTCTTCGGGGGCTGCGCCATAGACCGTCTTATCGGGGCACGGCTCAGGCGCGCGGTCGGTGCGGGCGATAAACCGCTCCACATCGCGCAGGTCGTGGAAGTTCGGACCTGTGGCGATGCGCAGCTCACGCGCGGTCATTTCGGGATGGGCGAACACCATCACCTTTTTGCCCTTCGCCCGCAGTGTCTCCACCAGTCGTTCGAAGTTGCCGTCGCCGCTGAGGATTACGCACACATCGTAGTGATCCAGCGTCAGCAGCGCGTCCATCACGATATCCACCGCCAGCTCGATCCGTTCCCAAGGCAGTTCCTCGCGCCCTTCCCCGCAGCAGCCCTTAATTGGGCGTGTGCGCAACACATAGCCGGAGTGCAATAGATAGTCGTGGAAGGTCGCGTCGCGCCCCTTCGAGTTGGGGTCGACCGCCGTGTAGTAGTAAGCGTCCGCTACCTTCATGCCAAGGGTCGTCCGAAAATAGCAGAGCAGCTTGCGATAGTCGATAAACCATCCGAGCCGCTTTTGGGCATAGTACATGTTTGCGCCGTCAACAAAGATTGAAACCCGCTCCAAGAGAGAACACCTCCTGCGATATTCAGAGGATAAGTATACCCTACTTGTGGGGCTGTAGCGTATGTATTTGCAGATTACGATGCCGATACGCCCTCGAACATCGCAACCGTTGCAGGGGAGAGCATATCGGGGGCGAAGCGTTGGGCGTGCTGGAGGAAGGGCAGAGCGTCGCGTGGGCGTCCGAGTTTTTGATAGACCTGTAGTAGCAGGCGCAGGGCGTTCTCGTCGGCGGGATCGTGTTGAAGAATGCGCTCGCAGTCAGCAGCGGCGTCGGTGAGCTGCCCCTTGACGAACCGTCGTTGCGCCCGCGCCAGCAAGCACTCCAGCAAGAGCACCCGGGCGCGCTGGTAAGCAAGCGTACACCATGCCTCATCCGCGAACTCGGGCAGCAGGTCGCCCGTATAGAGCGCGATGGCCTGGTCTAAACGCGCCAGCTGCGCCTCGGGGTCGGCGATGCTCAGCGCGTCTTGAGCGACCGATTCGAACTCCTGCACATCCACACGCCAAGTATGCGGCGGATTCAGGCGGTAAAGACCGTTCTCATAGTGGATCCAGTCGCCCGCCGCCTCGCCGAACGCCGTGCGCAGCGAGCGACGCGCGGCAGAAATCACCGTCTGCAGGTTCACTCGCGCCTTATCATGGTCTAAGTGGGGGAAGTGCTGCTCCAGCAGGGTGTACATCTCCACGGGCGCGCCGCCGTGGAGCGCAAGGTGCGCGAACAGAGCGCGGGATCGCGGGCTAATCCATGCTTTTTTGGACATTGCTTTCGCGCGGAATCGGACACTGCCATCGCCGAGCAGCCGAATGAAGATGTCCCATCCCTCCGAGGCGGTGGGCGTCTCGCGCGGGGTGATGAGCCGTTGCAGCAGGGGCGCGCCGTACTCCGAGAGCAGCATCGCCGCCTGTTCTGTGTCGTCGGGACGGTTCAGAGCATGCCCGCGCAGGGCATACGCCAGTCCGCGATAGAGGGCGTGTCCCCACGCTTCAGCGATTTCAACGGCGCGCTGTGCCAGCGTCCCTGCGTCGGCTTCGTCGATTAGCCCCTGCAGCAGGGTCAGCTCGCATTCCAGTTCAGGTAGGTTGAGCGTGCGGGCGAGGGGTATTGCCTGTTGCAGGGCGTCGGCGGCGTCCTGCGTGCGCTGTTGCGCGAGGCGCGCCTGAGCGAGCAGGAGCCACGCTTTGGCAACCAGCCACTGATTCCCCGTCTTGAGTGCAGCGCGGCGCGCCTCCTCCGCTGCTGTCGTAGCCGCGCTGGGGTTTTCCATTTCCAGCAACGCCTGCGCTCTGCGATAGCGCCATTCCGCCTCGCGTTCGCGTCCGAGCGCGTGTTGCGCCAGCTGCAGCGCGCGTTCCGCCACGCGCACCGCCTCCTGCGGCTGACGGTAGAGCAGGGTCAGGAACCAAGCGTCCAGTGCGGCGAGTTGCTCGCCCGACTGCTCAGCGAGCTCCCACACGGCGCGTGCTCGCGCCTGCTGTTCCGCGCCGCGTCCGTAAAAGTACGCTTCGTCGGCGTACATCAGCTGGTACAACATCTGAAACCGCAGGGGGCAGTCGGGCTGCGCCACCCACTGTTCGGCGCATTCGAGCGTTGCCTGAGCGAGTTGCGCGTCGCCGTTCGCCAGCGCGTACTGTAGGGCGTAGCGCAACACACCCCCCCAACGCATCAGCCACGCCTGATTCGCCTGCAGGCGCGCCCACACCGCACGATAGATCTCGTACGCGCGGCGCAAATCGCCCTGACAGGCGTAGCCATACGCCATGCTCAGCTCCGCCATCAGCCGTTGCGAGTCGCGCAGGTTCGGCTCTGTCAACAGTTCCTGCAAGGTCTCCTGCGCTTCGCGCCCGCGTCCGAGCTGCGTGAGTTGCCCTGCGCGAGCGCACATCACCTGAGTCCAGAGTTCGCGGTCGGGGTCGGCTTCGGGATGCGCTTCCAGCGTCGCTAACGCCTGCTGTGAGGCGTCCAGTGCATGCAGCAAGCCGTCGGGCAGCTGGAACAGCAGATAGGGACGGTCGCAGAGCAGCTGCACGCGTCGCGTTGTATCGCCTAACTTTGACGCCACATCCAGGCAGGAGTCGAGCAGTTCCAGCCGTTGGCGCGGGGGGAGCTGCATCCGCAGGCGTAGGTAGCCGTCATGCAGCTGTTGCAGGCGTTCGGGAGTGGGCGCGCTGGCGCGGACGTGGTACAGCACCGCCAGTTCCGGGGCGTTTAGTTGCCTGAGCGCGTCGGCGGCGCGTTCGTGCCACGCGCCGCGCTGGCGGGGTTCGATGGTGGAATAGACCACCTCGCGGAACAGACGGCTGCGCCAGCGCAGCTCGGTCGCGCCTTGCGCCTCGATCCAGCCCAGCGCCTGCAGCGCGGCGACGCCTTTGGCAGCAGCGCGCTCTCCCTGACGCGCTACTGCGGGCAACGCCTCGCGAGGCGCAACGCTTTCAAAGAGGCTCAACGCCCGCGCCGTCTCCTGCTCCGCCTCCGAAAGCGTCTCGAAGCGGCGCAGCAGCGCCTCGCGTAAACTGTCGGGAATCCACGCCCCCAGCGAGCGAGCCGCGTCTTCGTCTAAATGAGGCAAACTGTTCACAATCTCGCTCAGATAGAGGGGGTTGCCCCCTGTCAGTTCGTAGAGCGCGCGACCGATGGCGTCCGCAGGAGCGTTTTCAGACACGCGCTCCTGCAGCATGGCGACCACCTCGTCGGGGGTAAACGAGCGCAGAGTCCAGACTTCGCCGGCTTCACGCTCGATGAGCGTGCGCTGCAGGTCTGCCAATACACCACGCAAAGGCGACGCCGCCGTGATGACCAGTCCTATCGGCTCCAGCCGGAGCGCGACGAGCCAGTTCAAGAGCGTGCGCTGCAGATTCTCGTGCGCACGATGGGCGTCGTCGAGGGCTAACAGGAGGGGACGCTGGCGTGCGATTTCACGCAGGGGATAAATCAGGCGTGTGGGGATGTGCCATGCCTGCGGGTTCTGGAGCCAGCGGTCTAACGGCTCCTGCAGCAGGTTGCCCTGTTCGCCGAGTTCGAAGCACAGCGTCTCCATGAGGGCGGTCAGGGGCAGGTGAGGCGGTTCGGCAGCGTCGCCCCGACACCACGAGTCGGCGACAGTGAAGCCTTGCAATCGTGCCCGTTGCAGCAGCATACGGAGCGCGCTTGTGCGCCCTGTGCCCGTCTCGCCCGTGATGAGCAATACGCCCCCATGCCCCCGCACCGTGTGGGAAAGCCATTCTGCAGCGGGCGTCTCCAGCTCTCGCACCGAAAACGCGCGCCCCTCGCGTCGCATACCGAAAGTATACCGCTCGGAGCGGTGGTGCTTTAAACAGAGTCGCCCTCCCTTACGGGAGGGCGCACTCTGCCGGTGTTCGCTTGAGGAGGTAAGCCAAGTCGTTCAGTTGCCGAATCCGCGTCCGCCACCGCGCGGCGCACCTTGCTGCCCCGGTCCACCGAAGCCGCCGCGACCGCCGCCGAAGAAGCTGGGGCGACCGCCTTCAAACTGGAACGGCTTGCCCTGCATCTGCTGCCACTGCTGACGCTGCGCAGGGGTTAGCACTTCCAGCATCTGCTTCTCCATCTGGTCGCGCATCTGCTGCCACTGCTGGGCGCCTTGTCCCTGCCCGAAGCCGCCGCCCTGGAACTGCTCACGCATCTGCTGCATCGACTGCATCACGATGCCCTGCAGTTTCGAGCGTTGCTCTTGGGTCAGTTTCAGCTGGTCAGCGACCTCAGGCTGCATCAGCGCAAACGCACCCATCGCCTGCAGCTCAATCTCGCGCAGTCGCTTCTTCTGGGTCTCGTTCAGCACTTTGGTCGGGTCGTTCTTCTCGCGCACTTCCTGCATCTTCTGGCGTCGCTCTTCAGGCGGAAGGTTGCGCAGTTCCTGCATTGCGGTGCGCTGGTTTTCCTGCATCTGTCGAATCTGGTTCTTCTGCTGCTCGGTCAAGTTCAGTTCGCGTTGCACATCGGGTCGCTCCAGCAGCATGCCTGCCATGCCCGCGCCCATCATGCGTCCGAAGCCTTGCCCGCGCGGTCCCTGTCCAGGTCCGCCTTGACGGGGCTGCCCGAAACCGCTCTGGGCAAACGCGCCTCCAACCAGCGCTGCTGCGAAGACGCTCACGGCAATCCATTTAAGTCGCATGGTTTTCATCCTCCGTGCCCCATAGACGCGCGCACCTCTGAGATGTTCACTCGGTGTGGAAAATTGCGCTGGATTCTATCCACCATTCCCGAACACGGGCATGCGCAGCTCCTGCGCCGTACAGGGGAGCGTTGTGGGGTATCCTTCCCACGCGATGATGCAAAAGCCACCTTGGCGCAAGCGCATCGAGGGCAAACTGGGCGGCTGGGGATTGCGGCTCGCGTGGGGGTTGTTTCGTCGGCTGCCGATGGACGCGGCGCAGCGGCTGGGAGCCGGGCTGGGATTGCTGGCGTACGCGCTTTCTGCGCGCTATCGGCGCATGGCGATTCACAACCTGCAGCGGGCGTTCCCCGACTGGACTCCCGCGCAGGCGCGCGCGACCGCACGGCGCGTGTTCCGCAACTTCGGCGTGAGTATGGCAGAGTTCTTCAAAGCCCCCTCGATGACGCGCGCACAGATCGAACGGCAACTGACCCTCGTGGGACGGGAACATCTGGACGCCGCCCTGCGCGAGGGCAAGGGCGTGCTGCTCATCACGGGACACTTCGGCAACTGGGAGCTGATGGCGCGCTATCTTTGCATGCTGGGCTACCCGATTGCGGTCATCGCTCGCGACGCCGACGATAAAAGCACCACCGAACTGATTACGATGCTCCGCGAACGCAGCGGCTACAAGGTGTTTCCGCGCGGGAACGCCGCACGCCTCGTGCTGAAAGCCCTGCGCGCCAACGAAGTCGTCGGCATCCTGCCCGACCAGAACGCGGGCGATGTGTTCGTCGAGTTTTTCGGACAGAAAGCGGGCAGCGTGGCGGGACCCGCCGTGTTCCACCTGCGCACAGGCGCGCCGCTCGTGCCCCTTTTCAATGTGCGCCTGCCCGGCGACTATCATCGCGTGGAAATCCTGCCGCCGATGCACTTCGAACCCACGGGCGACGCCCAAGCCGACCAGCAGCGTATCATGCAGGCGTTGCACGATGTGCTGGAAGCCTATGTGCGCCGCTATCCCGACCAGTGGCTCTGGCTCCACGACCGCTGGAAATCCGCGCGGAAGCGGTTCGGTGCAGGGAACTGAGCGTCTCGTATGCCTTCGCATGCCCGACTCAGGTACACTTTAACCTGCCATGCCCTCCGAGCTACAGGCAAAGCTCAAGACCCTGCCCCGTCAGTCGGGCTGCTATATTTTCAAAGACGCGCAGGGGGCGGTGCTGTATGTCGGTAAAGCCGTCAATCTGCGCCAGCGCGTGCGCTCGTATTTCCAGAAATCGGCGCAGCATACCCCCAAAACCGCCCGCATGGTACGCAAAATCGCCGATTTGGAATGGATTGTCACCGACACGGAACTGGAAGCCCTGATTCTGGAGTGCAACCTCATCAAGCGACATCGTCCGCCCTATAATGTACTGCTACGCGACGACAAGTCGTACCCCTACCTCTGTTTGACGACGGGCGAGCGGTTTCCGCGCCTGTTGGTGACGCGCCGCGTGCGGCGGGACGGCAACCGCTACTTCGGTCCGTTCGCCAACTCCGGCGCGGTTTGGAGTACTCATCAGCTGCTCCATCGGACTTTCCCCCTAATCCCCTGTGGCAAGGTGTGGGATGGCACTCCGAAGCAGCGCCCGTGCCTGTATTATCATATGGGGCGTTGCCTCGCACCGTGCGCGGGGCTGGCAAGCCCCGACGAATACCGTCAGATTGTGCAACAGGTTGCGCTCTTTCTGGAGGGCAAGGGCGACGACCTCATTAAGCAACTCACGGCGCAGATGGAGCAAGCCGCCGAGAACCTGGAGTTCGAGCGCGCGGCGAAACTGCGCGACCAGATTCACGCCCTGCAGGAGGTGCTGCAGCGTCAGAAAGTGGCGCAGCCTGATGGCGTGAACGAAGATGTCATCGCGCTGGTCAAAGACGAGCGCGGCGCGTGCGTGCAGATGTTTTTCATTCGCAACGGTAAACTGCTGGGGCAGCGCAGCTTCTTCCTCAGCGAGGGCGCGGAGGAGAACCCGAACGCGATTATGAACGAGTTCCTCAAGCAGTACTATCAGGACGCGCCCGA
Source organism: Fimbriimonadales bacterium (assembly GCA_026416655.1). Taxonomy (GTDB): domain Bacteria; phylum Armatimonadota; class Fimbriimonadia; order Fimbriimonadales; family GBS-DC; genus GBS-DC. Next base: position 6,377 of record JAOAES010000212.1, on the reverse strand, counting down.
AGTGCCCGAACGGATTCTGCTGCCGTACGAGATTACGGAGGCGCAGATTATCGCACAGTGGCTGCGTCAGAAGCGGGGCAGCAGCGTGGAGATCCGCGTGCCCCATCGCGGCGAGGATGCACAACTGGTGGAGATGGCGGCACACAACGCCGAACTCGCCTTGCAAAGCCTGCGCCAAGAACTCGAACTGCACCATGAGTGGCTGGAGACCGCGCTGCTGGAACTGCAGGAAGCCCTCAACCTGCCCAAACCACCCCAGCGCATCGAGGCGTTCGATATCTCCAACATTCAGGGCATCGCGCCCGTGGGCAGTATGGTGGTGTTCGAGGGCGGGCAGCCGAAAAAATCGGAGTATCGGCGATTCCGCATTAAATGGCATCCGGAAAGCCCCGACGACTTCGCCATGATGAAAGAGGTGATTACCCGTCGTCTGCGCGAGGCGTTGTCGGGCGACGAGAAGTGGCGCGTGCTGCCCGATTTGATGCTGATCGACGGCGGTAAGGGACAGTTGAACGCCGCGCTGGAAGCCATCCACGCACTGGGATTCGAAATCCCCGCCGTCGGGCTTGCCAAACGGCACGAGCTGATTACCCTGCCCGATGCTGAAGAGCCGCTGGAGCTGCCGCGCCACAGCAAGGCGTTGCAACTGCTGCAGCGCGTGCGGGACGAGGCGCACCGCTTCGCCGTGAGCTACCACCGCAAACTGCGCGACCAGCGCGCCTTCAAATCGCCCTTAGACGAGATTCCCGGAGTGGGACCACGCCGTAAGAAGATGCTCCTGCGCCTGTTCGGCTCCATCGATCGCATCCGCGAAGCCAGCCTCGAAGAACTCGCTTCCGTGCCGACCATGACGCGCAAACTCGCGCAGCAGGTGCTGGATTACTTGCGCGAATCCTAATCCGACGCCGCGGGCACAGTCGCCCTCTCCTCAGACGCAGGGGGAGCTTCCTCAGACTTTGCATCGGGCGCATCGGGCAGCTCCAGAAAATCCGCCTCGCCGTAGAAGAAGTGGAGTAGCCGCTCGATAATAATCTTCAGCGTGGTGGCGACGGGCACAGCGAGCAACATCCCCCAGATGCCCCAGTTCGCGCCGACCACAATCGCAATCAGCGCGCCCAGCGGTCGCAAGCCCACCGCCCCACCTAATAAGCGCGGGGTAATCATCAGGTCGAACAGGGTGTTCACCACCATCGCTCCCGCTACAACTGCGACTGCATGCCAGAAGGTGGGTATCGTAGCGATGTAAAACAACGGATGCGCGGGACCGAAAATCAGCGTGAACACGAACGAGCTGAGCGCGATCAGGAACGCGCCCAGATAGGGAATGGGATACAGAATAGCCGCCAGCACGCCCAACAACACCGGGTTCGGCGCGCCTGCCAGCCAGTAGAAGAGCATGCTGACCGCCCCATAAATCAGCGCGGCGGTCACAATCCCTCGAATGTAGCGGAAAAAGAGCGCGCCTATCTCGCTCATTAGCTGGCGCACCGCGGCGCGCTGCGCAGGGGGAACCATGAACAGAAAACTTTTCTGCAGGGCAGGCATATCCAGCAAGAAGAAATACGCGCTCATCGGAATCAGAATAATCCAGAGCGCTTTTGAGAGAATCCCCAGCAGGGTGTTGAGGAAGGAGTTAATATAGCGCGCCGCGTTGTCCAGAACCAGCTCGTTGGCGCGTTGTTGGACACGGGTCGTCAGCTCGTGGGCGAGTGCCTTCGGCTCGGTAGGAAGCCCCAGCCGTTTGAGGAGTTCGGCGTTGCGCTCCACCAGCTCGCGCCGCTTGGGAATCTCTTGCTCCAGATAGGTCTGCGCGTCTTGCACCCAACGGTTGATGACCTTCGTGATGTCGCCGTTGCCCTTCTGATTGAAGGTCTGGATAATTTCTTGCGCCTGGGCGTAGAAGGCGGGGGCAAGCATCAGGCTCACTCCCAACGCCAGCAGCAGGAACGCCAGGAACACATTCAGGATGGCGCGTCCCCGCGCGTAGCCGCGCCGACAGAGTGCTTCCACGAACGGGTTCAGTAGCAGTGCAATCACGCCCCCGATCAGGAACGGGATCAGGGAGGTGCGCACCACGTAGAGAAAGTAGAGGGCAGCGGCGACGACCGCTGCCCAGCCCAATACACGCCACATGGCGGACTATGCCTGATCGGGCGCGATTTCTTCGGCGACTTCGTGCGCCTTGCGCCCCACGCGCTCGCGCAGGTTGCGCCCCATCTCGCCTGCACGCTCCGAGAGCTGGTGGCTCAACTCGCGCACCTTCTCGCTCAGGTCATGCAGTCGCTGTCCGAGGTCGCCGCGAATCTCCTCGCCGGACTTGGGCGCAAAGAGTAAGCCGATTACCGCACCGATCAGCACGCCCAGCCCGATTCCTGCCAGTAGATACAGCACGCCACTGCGTTCATCATGGTTTTGCATGGTCATCCCTCCTTGTGTGTGGTGTGTGTAGTTGCCTCCCCTGTAGCCCGGGCGTCCCCGCCCGCGCTGCCAGTCAGTACGACGGCGTCTTCGCCGTCTTGCTTGGGCGGGACGCCCAAGCCACTGTGAGTGTCCGCTTGGACAGGAGTGTCCAAGCCACGCTCTTGCTTGGGCGGGACGCCCAAGCCACCGTGAGTTTCTGCTTGGACAGGACTGTCCAAGCCACGAGCGCCGTCGTAAACTGTTGCCCGTCTGCTTTGCAGGCGTTTTTCAATTTGCGCGCTAAGGAGCTGTCCGCCCAGTTTGAACCCCTGATGCATCAGCCTGCCGAGCAAGCGCGCCGCTTTTTCCGGCAGGCGGCGCACCTTCGCGCCAACGGCATCGGCGACCTCCAGCTTGTGGCGGATGTTGTCGCTGACGATATGCACATTCTCGATGGTCTCCGCCGCTTCGTGCAGGGCGCGGTGCGCTTCTTTGAGCGCCAGCGTTGTCTGCTGCACCGTCGGAATCAGCTCGTCCAGCAGTTGAGCGAAGCGTCCATTCAGTTCGCTTACCTGTCGCTGGAGTTTGGGGAGCTCGCGCTTTGCCACAACCAGCAGCGCAATCACCGCCCACGCCAGTGTTAGTAGCGTGAGACTCATCAGCCCGATGAGAATCATCAGCAAATTCTCGTTCATACTTCCGCCCCCTCCAGCAGGAACGGCTGCACGATTTGCAGCGCCCGCTTCACTGCCCGATCGGTCGTCTCGGCGTCGGGGTTCGCTGCGTGTGGGGCTTCAATCACGCCGCCGCCTACTACCGTCTCGCCCCGATAGAACACGCCGAACTGCCCCGGCGTGATTGCTCGCACAGGCTCGTCGAACACCACGCGCACGCGGGTCGGCTCGTCCAGTGGGTAGAGCGTCGCCCGCGTCATAGGCGCATTATACCGAATCTTCGCCATCACGCGCAGCGGCTTCTCCAGATAGGGGATACTGCTCCACTCCATCTCCCCGACGGTCATCTCGCGCTCATACAGCTCGCTTTCATCGCCCACGATAATCGCGTTCTCGTCGGGCAGGATGCGCAGTACGAACATCGGCTTGCCGTCCGTGTTAATCCCCAGCCGCCTGCGCTGTCCAATCGTATAGAGCGCGATGCCGTTGTGCATGCCCAGCACGCGCCCAGATGTGTCGCGAATCTCGCCCTGCTTGAAGGCGTCGGGCGTGACCTCGCGCAGGAACTGATGGTAGCCCCCCGCGTGCGCCGCGAAGCAGATTTCCTGGCTGTCGGGCTTGTTTGCCGTCCACAGCCCCAGCTCGGCGGCGAGGCGGCGCGTCTCGGTCTTGCTCGGCATCGTGCCCAGCGGGAAAATCGCGCGGCGCAACTGCTCCTGATTCAGCATATACAGCACATAGGACTGATCCTTCTCCTTATTCACGGCGCGCAGCAGGTTGTAGCGTCCTGTGTGGGGGTTGAAGCGCGTGCGGGCGTAGTGCCCTGTGGAGATGTAGTCGCAGCCCAGCTCGTCCGCCTTGCGCAGCAGGGCGTCGAACTTCACGAAGCGGTTGCACTGCACGCACGGGTTGGGCGTGCGTCCGCGCCGATACTCGTGGATGAAATCGCGAATCACAGTGTCGGCGAACACGCGGCGGAAGTTCAGCACATAGTGCGGAATGCCCAGCCTGCGTGCAACGCGCCGCGCGTCCTCCACTGCGCCCAGCGAGCAGCAGCCTCCGTGGCGCGGGTCGGGATGCGACTCCTGCCAGATTTGCATTGTGACGCCGACGACCTCGTAGCCGCGCTTCATCAGAATCGCCGCCGCCACGGAACTATCCACGCCCCCACTCATCGCGAGCAGCACAGTGCCACGCTTGCGTGTCATGCTACTATAAGTGTACCTGATTGGGGGCTTGTCTGTTTCAGGTACTCTATGTAAGCGATGCAGACGCGATCGATGCGCCATATCATCTGGAGTACGGACACGCTGGATTTAGACGATCCTTTCCAGCGACGCTTATTCATTCGCCAGACGCTCTTACATGGGCGTACAGAGGATGTGCGTCGCCTTGACAAAGCGGAGCTTGCCGCGATACTGGACGAGTTGAACCTGCCCGAACCCGTGTATCAGCTCTGGAAACGCTATCTGACTCGGCTGGGACTCTATGTTGGACGGTAAGGGTCTCCTCACAAAGGCGCAACGGCGATTTTTGCGTTTTTTCGCGCGACTGCCCGATAGCCAGCACTTCTATCTCACAGGCGGTACTGCGCTTGCAGAGTTCTACCTCGCACATCGGTATTCGTATGACCTTGACCTGTTTACGGGCGAAGCGGAGTTGTTGCTCCCTTTCTGCCGCGTGCTGGAAGAGCAAGCGCGTCGAAACCGATTGCCTCTTCGCGTCTTGCGGCGATTTGAGACCTTCGTTGAGTACCTCTACGAAGGCAACGAGCCTTACAGAGTTCAACTGGCAGTGGATAGCCCCTTTAGGTTCGCTCCGCCCGAACCTTCCCGCTATGGTGTGCTGGTCAACGACTGGGACGACCTGTGCGTGGACAAACTGCTGGCGTTTTACGGACGCTCGGAACCCCGAGACGCCGTGGATGTCTATTTCATTCTGCAACGCGAACCGATTGAAAAGATTCTCCCACAGGCAGCAGAGAAAGACCCCGGCTTCGACCTCTACTGGTTTGCTGTCGCCTGCCAGCGCGTGAATTCGTTTCCTGATAATATCGAGCAGTGGGGCGTAAAAATGATTGTCAAAGTAGATGCGGTCACTCTGAAGTCGCTGTTCCAGTCGATTGCAGATGATTTGATGACGCAGATTGGTTAGTCCGACGAAGCTACGGTCGGTATAATAAGCCCTTCCCACGAAATATCGTGCTATTGCGCCGAAGCGGACGGTACGACGGCGTCCCCGCCGTCGCACCTGCACACTGTTCAGAGCCGAAAATACGACGGCGGGGACGCCGTCGTGCCTTGCTGTATGGTTCCTCGCGGGAAGCACTTACCAATCGGGGTTTCAAATGTCGTTGTGCCCTCACCCCCTGCCCCTCTCCCGCGACGTGGGAGAGGGGGGCGACTCCCCCTCTCCCACGCTGTGGGAGAGGGGGCAGGGGGTGAGGGCGACACAGCGTCAGAACTCCCGATTGGTATAACTATTCCCCCTTCCACGCCCTGACCATCACAAACTCGCGTATCTCCGGGCGGCGGCGGGCGTCCACCTCGGCTTGACGCGCCAGAATCAGTTCTTCTTGGGGCAAGGGCGGCGGATGGTGGGGCGATGCGCCCGTCGCTATCGCGCGGCTCATGGCGTACACGCGCTCGCAGAGCGGGTAGTACGGCAGCTGCTCAACCCGCGCGAAGCCGACTTCTTGGAGCAGGTGCGTGAGCGAGCGGGAGGTAAATACGACTAAGTGGCGTGGGATGTCCAGCCCGACCCAGTTCTCACGATACCGCGCGTGTCCCTGCGCATCCAGATTCGGCGTCTCAATCCAGAGCCAGCCGCCCGGCTTGAGCAGGCGATAACACGCCTCCAGCGTCGCGCGCGGGGAATGCACATGCTCGATCACATGGTTCATCGTGATACCGTCGAACGCCTCGCGCTCGGTTTCCAGCACTTCCAGTCCGCCGAGGTGAACAGTCAGCCCCCGCGCGCGGGCGGTCTCGACGGCTTTAGGGTCGGGTTCCACGCCGACGGCACGCCATCCCGCGCGCGTGGCGAATTCCAGAAAATCGCCGTTGCCGCAGCCCACATCGAGTAGCCTGCCCTTCGGTTGCTTGGGCAGGTGGCGTCCCCCCGCGTCCAGCAGCGCGCGATAGTCGGGCATCAGCATCGCGACCGGCACGCCCAACACGCTCGCGGGGCGTTCCTGCATGCCGAACCGATAGTTCCGATAGCCGTTGCCCAGCAGACGGCGCAGCTTGCCCATCACGCTCAGCTGCTCATAGGCAGGCGGGGTCGCATGGGCGTGGGTGTAAT
>JAOAES010000298.1 GCA_026416655.1 Fimbriimonadales bacterium | reverse complement strand
CGCAGGATGAGCGCTTCGTACACCTCGCCGCGGAAACGACGCTCCTGCGCCATACGATAGGCAAGGTCTTCCAGAGTCGTGAACGGCTGTCGCCGTGAGGATGACCACGGATCGTAGCCGCGACGCTCTTGCTCGCTCAGGTCGTGAACCCACAGGTGGGTATGTTCCACGCTGAGTTTCTGTTGCGCGATTTCGACCCGCGCCGCGCCGCCCTTTGGCAGGTTCAAACGCGGCAGGCTCAGAAACGCTATCGACTCCGAGTCGGCAGACGACGCGCCCCTCTGCTCGATTCCCATGCCCGGCGCGTTCGGCACGGCAGCGCCGACGAACCCGCCTGCGCCCACAATCTCCGCAACCGAGCGAGGCGAGGCGTACCAATAGGTAGCCTGAGACGGCTCCTCGCCGAACCAGCGCGAGAGCTTGCGGAACGCCTCGCGCAGTCCCAGCGGCGAGGGCTGCTCGTGCATCATGAACTGTATCGAGCCAATCGCAACCGCCGCTTCCACCTCGTTCAGGTCTTGCAACTCGTTGAGAATGACGCCGCTAAGCGTGAGTGTCGCTTCGCTGGCGCGGGCAGTAGGCAGTACCAGCTGGTATTCGGGTATCCAGCGAATGCCTTTCTCCAGGCTATACAAGCGCACCGGCACGCGCTCGCCGCGCCCCGCGCCCGACAGCGTAAGTTCCAGCACGGGACGCTTTGCCGCCACCTCGCGCTGGCGCACCGGCGGCTCGCGAAACTCGATGTGCTTAACCTGCGCCGGGGTGAACATCGCCAGCCCGTTCGCTGTCTCCACCGCGAAGGTCGCCTGTTGCGCCGTGCGACTGAACTTATCCTGCACATAGTCGGGCGGCGTGGTCTGATAGTAGTACCAGTCCCAGCGGCTTGGGGGGCGTGTGGTCGGCTGCGGCGTGTAGTCTGGCGGCGGCTCGGCAGTGGGATAGGCGTCTTCGTAGGAGAGGTTCGGCTTGAAGACGCGCAGGACGCCCTCGTACCGCTCGGTCTGCACTGGCTGGTTCGGCGCAGGCGTAGCGGGATACATCACGGTCAGCGCAACAGGCTTACCCTCGTTGAGCAGCAGCAACTCCGCAAGGTTTTCAGGCGGAACCGTGCGCTTTTCTTCCACGAGGCGCGCGTACAGCCCGCTCAACTGGGCGGTTTTGTGGCGCACGGTCGCCCACACACCGCCCATCAGCGCGTTGAAGGCGTTCTCGATACGAACGGGGTTCCTGTCAGCCTCTACCGTCACTTCGCGCTCGACCAGGCAGTGTCCGTCTTTGTAAATCACGACTCGGCGGATGGGCGATGGAGTCATCTTGTTATCGACTTGCGCCCAGACCAGCGCAACGCTCAACACTCCCAATGCGCACAGCCAGCAACGCATGCGTATCACCTCGCTTTGTTAGACGCGCGAACATGATACGCGGGTGCGTTACCCAAGCAGCTGCCGATTGTCTACTTGAACCTCCAAAAGGGTGTCGTAGCCGATCCCCAGCTTCTCTGCCGCCGAGCCGCCGTTGACCGCAACCTCCAGATAGCCGTTGCTGCCCCAATAGGCTAACGGCTCGCCCCAGCCCACATCGCCGAAAGTGCGCACGAGGGGCAACTTCGTGGCTTGAGCGTCCCGCTCAAGCAAAGGTTGCACGGGCGAGACGCCCGTGCCCCGCGGCGTGGCTTGAGCGTCCCGCTCAAGCACAGATTGCACGGGCGAGACGCCCGTGCCACGCAGAAACCTCTCAAACACATCCCGCCGCAGGTTGAACACCACATTCCCGAAGTGGTCGATGTGCAACGGCTTGCAGCGTATCACAGCCTCCCCAAACTCAGGCGCTATGTCGGGCAACTGAACCAGCGTATCCACCTTCACAGGGGTTCCCAAACGGTCTATCGGGACGCCGTTCGCCAGATGCGCGGCGCAGGGGGCGAAGATGTCGCGCCCGTGAAAGGTGGAACTCACATCCGGCAGGTGGTAGCGCGGGTTATCCAGCGAAACGGCTTGCAGGGGCGCGTCGTCGCGCAGCGCGAGGCTGAGCAAGCCGTTGTCAGGCGCGAGATAGGTGTGGCGGGACGCTTTCACGGCAATTGCGCGGCGTTCCGTGCCCACGCCCGGGTCTACCACGGCGATTATGATGGCTCCGTCTGGCAAGTAGGGCGTCGCCGTCGCCAGCAGGTACGCCCCGCTACGCACATTCTGCGGCGCGACGCCGTGCGTCAAATCCAAAATTTCGCAGGTCGGGCACAGGCTCAACAAAACCGCCTTCACCTGCGCGACATAGGTGTCGGTGTAGCCGTAGTCGGTCAGTAAGGCAACGAGTCGGCTCATTGGTGCGCTCCTTCGGCAGCCTCTGCGAATTATACAGAATCGTTCCTCCTATCGCCGACTCCCGTATCGTCGGATTTCGCGCCGATAGACCTCCGCCAGCCCGTGAAAGGGATTGCTGCGCCATGCTCGCTTGAGCTTGGCAAGCGCGAATTTGAGCGTCTTTGCCGCCGCCTGCTTGGAAACGCCCATGCGCTTGCCAATCTCGCGCAGGGTCAAGCCGTTCAGATATTGCTCGCACACATAACGCTGACGGGGTGTGAGCGCCGCGCGCTGCAACAGGCACTCCATCTCCACACGCTCCAGATACGCAATCGCCTGCTGCTGCGCGTCCAGCGGCTCGCCTAAATGGGTCTGCAACTTGCGATGCCGACGCAACTTGCGCTCGAACGAATCCTCGCGCGTGAACGGATATTCACTGTTGCGCTCCGAAGCAATCCAGAACTCGGTCTCCTTGGCTTGCATGGCACAGCCTCCATCCTTTAGGACTGAATGGTAGACATATGTATACCTAATCGGATGGGCTAAAATGAAGCCCCCGACCTGTTAGGTCGGGGGCTGGGTCGATGGGAGGTGAGGATGATGCAGCGTCAAGCCTTGCGGCGGCGCAGTCCCAGCAAGCCCGCCAAGCCCGCGCCCAGCGCAATCAGGCTCGCCGGCTCAGGAATGACATTCATCTTGTCGAAGATGAAGTCCTGAAAGCCGCCTGAGTTGAAGTTGTTGAAGCCGAACGCCGAGACCGACACGCCGCTGCCCCAGTTGCCCGTCGCCGTGCCCGTTTCAGGGCCATCCAGGTGGTTCACGGTGATCTGAAAGTTGCCGAAGCTATCCCAGCCGAGAAAATACCTCAGCCGCTTGCCGCGCAGCTCAATGCCCAGATTGATGGAGCCAGTGTTGGAGCCGAAGGCGTAGTAGATTGCCTGATTGCCCGACGACGGGTTCAGCCCGAAGCGCAGTTTCTCAACGCCACTATCGTAGACCGTGACGCCCGTGAAGCCGACCTGATTGTTCACATTATGGCGTCCGAGCACGGTGAACTGCCCCGCGGAGAGCGCGGTGTTCAGCGGGCGTCCAATCGCGTAGTTGCCGTTGCCTGAGAACAGCCCCCACGAGCGGTTGCCGTCCAGCACCTGGAAGCCAGCGGTGGCGATAAACCGTCCGCCCCCGCCTGTGGAGATTTCGTACCAGTTGCCGAAGCCCGTGCCGCCGTTGCTGGTGAGGTTCCAGCCCAAGTTATAGGCGGGGTCGTCGGCGTCGTCGTTTGCGCTAAACGACGCCCATGCAAGGGTCATGCTC
>JAOAES010000242.1 GCA_026416655.1 Fimbriimonadales bacterium | reverse complement strand
GGCTCGCCCGAAAGCGGTATCCCTGCCGCGTCGGTCAGGTTCTGTTCGAGTTCCAGAATCGAAGCGGGCTGGATAGCGTAGGGCAGGTGCGCCACCTCACCGCGATAGATTCTGCCCTGATGCGCCGTGAACAGCGTGTACCGCTCCACCAGGAAATGCTCCAGACTGCCCGGCTCGGTTTCGCGCGGCTCGCCCTCGATCCGCCAACGCACTCGGGCAAAGGCGCGACTGCGGTCGCGGCGCGCCGTTTCGTAGGCAATCTCGTTGGGGGCGATTAGCTGAGAGCGCATCCGGGCGTGGAAGTAAGGCAGTTTCCAGAACCGTCGCGCGACCCACACCGCCAGCCGATGCGCCGCGTCCAGACTGAAAAACCACACCCCGCGCCGCTCGCCATAGCGCACATAAGTTCGCACATTCGCTTCGGGGAAGTCGAACAACTTAGGTATTGGCGGGAGCCATACTGGATGTACCAACTCCATCATAAACGGCACGAAGCCGACCCATGCCGCGCCGTTGTAGGTATCCAGCTGCAGCGGTTCGGGGATGAGCGGGCGCAGAACGGCAGGCGGCACGCGCCAGTGGACAAACAGTAGATGCTTCCAGCGCATGCTGAGCGCAGGTTTCCACGCTCGCTCGCTCATCGGGGGCACTCCGTCTCGCTTAGTCCCATCCATCGGCTGAGTTTCCCGCGCAGGCGCGCGATTATCCAGTATACCGCCTCCACGCCCCAGACCAGCGGCGGGAGACTCAAGGGGCGCGCGAGCCAGCCGTAGCCCAGCTGCTCGCCGATAAACAGCACGGCACGCCCCCCGCGCAACACGCGCCCGTCCGCCGTAATCACATGCACCCCGCGCCGAAGCGCGTCGGGGGTGGTGCGCTTCAGCAACTCCTGCGGCGCGCTCTGAAACGGCATGATGCGGAACCGCCCCAGCTTATCGCGGTGACGCAATCGCGCTATTGACCACGCGCAAAAGTCGCACGCGCCGTCCCAGAGAACCCAGTGCTGCCCTGTAGAGGAGTCCATCACCATCTAATACGCAAAAAGGGCTGGCGGGGTTGCCAGCCCTTGCGTTTGACCTCTGCAGTAGTCAGGTTAGCGTGTGCGGCGGCGCAGCCCAACCAGACCCGCCAGACCCGCGCCGAGCGCGATCAGGCTCGCCGGCTCCGGAACCCAGTCCTGCTCCACCAGCAGCAACGATGCGGTGTCAAACCCGGGCGCCTGACCAGCGATGAACAGGGTGAAGTTCTCGTACACCGTGACATCGTTCGCTGGCTGGCTCAGGGTTCCGACAATATTCAGGCTGAACGAACCGTCGGAGCCGCCGAACCCTGCACCCGATATCGTGCCCGATTGCAGGTACAGAATGGCGTTGTCCGAGTTGCGCACGACCTTCTTCTGCCAGTTAATCTGGGCGCGCCCTTGCACAAAGCCCGCGATGATGAAGTTGAAGCCCGTGAGATTCGGGTCACCAAGGCTAGGCGCAATCGAGTATTCGGCAGTGTAGCCGCCGTTGGTGAAAGTGGTGCCGTCGCCCACCAGAATCGGGTTCGGCTGACCTGCCGCCGTCAGGAAGGTCACCTGAGGGAGAGGGTTGTTAATCACCACGGCAGGCACGTTGGTCGTCACCGCACCAGGGTTCAGCTGACCCTGACTTTTGATAATCGTAACCGTCCAAGCGTGTGCTGCTGCAGTCAGCACCGCGCTCACAATCAAAGAACCCAGTATACGTCGCATGCGATCCTCCTTTCTTGTGGTTTGTGGCTCCAAGCGAACAGAGCCTAATGAGGCTACAGCAACTTTTGTGCCAAACGCCGTGATTTTTGGGGAATTCTCCGAAATAGGGGGTGAAATGTGGAATAAGGCAAACAGGGGAGGCTTGGTGTATGCTCTTTTTCCTCATGATGGCGGGTCTTTGCGCGTGGTGCGGCGTTCGGCTTCGAGAACGCTGGCTGCTGGTGAACGCGATTCTGTTTGTGGGGCTGGCGTGCACGCCGTATCTGTCGGGCGTATGGCTCTGGGGCTGGTGGCTCGGCGTGCTGGCTACGGCGTGGGGGGCGAGTCGGCGCGGGTCAGCGGCTTGGCGGGCGCCGTCTCCACCGCCTCCACCTGCCCACTACGCAGTTTGTAGACCGTATCACAGTAGCGCAGCATCAGAGGATCGTGCGTGACCAGCACGACCGCCCCAGTGCCCCGATGCTGCTCCAGCAGGTCTAACACATGCAGCCCTGTCTGCTGGTCTAAGGCGGCGGTGGGTTCGTCGGCAAAGATGACTTCGGGTTCCATCAGCAGCGCGCGCGCCACGCACGCCCGCTGACGCTCGCCGCCCGACAGCGCAGGCGGATACCGATGCGCCTTATCCGCCAGCCCAAGCTGCTCCAGCAGCCACAGCGCACGCTCGCGATAGGCGCGCACATCCGGCGCACCCACCACCACGTTCTCCAGCACGGTCAGATACCCCAACAGGTAGGGCTGCTGGAACACGAAGCCGAACCGCTCGCGGCGCATCGCGCTGCGCTCCGCGTCCGACGCCTCCGTGTAGCACCGCCCGCGATAGCGCACCGCGCCCTGCGTGGGCAACTTGAGACCGCTGAGCAGATAGAGCAACGAACTCTTGCCAGAACCCGACGGACCCACGATGCCCACAAACTCGCCAGGGCGCACCTGCAGACTCACGGAATCCACCGCGCGCACGACGCGCTCGCCGTCGCGATAAATCAGCGACGCCGCTTGCGCTTCAATCAATACCGAGTTATCCATCTTGTTGCTTCGCCTGCCGAATCGCCGTCAACACCTCGTCGGCGTGGGAAACCGGCTTCACCTTTGTAAATACATGATGAACCGTGCCGTCCGGCGCAATCACGTAGGTAATGCGGTCGACGCCCCAGAACTCCTTGCCGTACATGTGTTTTTTGCGCCACGCGCCGTAGGCTTCGCTCACGCTATGCTCTGTGTCCGCCAACAGCGGAAACGGCAATTCGTACTTATCGGCGAATTTGCGGTGGCTCTGCACATCGTCCGCGCTCACACCCAGCACCACGACCCCCTCCTGCTCGAAATCGGCGTGCATATCGCGAAAGGAACACGCTTCCTGCGTGCAGCCAGGGGTCATATCTTTCGGATAGAAATACAGCACCACCCAGTGTCCCCGATAGTCGCTCAGGCTTACAAGGTTGCCATGCTGATCGGGCAAGCGGAAATCGGGCGCGTTTGAACCTTGGGTTAGGATAGCCATAGCATGCCAATTATACCGTCTGGTGAGGTATAATCGCGCTGCGCAAACGCGCACAGGAGGCTAACCGATATGAAACGAGCGATTCGAGCAACGCTGCTAACCGCGTGCGCGCTGATGAGCCTCAGCGCCGCCTTTTCGCAGGAGTACACCCTCAAGTTGAATGTGAAAGAGGGGGATGTGTTCAAGTATAAGATGACGATGGACATCGACTTCGGTGGGCAAGGCGTCACCGTAACGATGCCCATGACCAACAAGGTGCTGAAGGTCGAGGAGAACGGCAACATCGTCATCGAGTCCGCTGCGGGCGAGATGGTCATCAAGTTTGGCGATCAGGAGATGCCGCAGCCCGCGCCGCCCGCCACGAAAATCACCTACAAGCCCAACGGCGCTATCGAGAAGATGGAAAGCGCACAGGGCATGCTGCCGACGA
>JAOAES010000220.1 GCA_026416655.1 Fimbriimonadales bacterium | reverse complement strand
TCCAGATGAGTCTTGCAGCGTGGTCGGTTGGCGGAGTCTGCTTTGGATTAGGGCTGGTTGCGGCGTTGATGGCGCGTGTGCGTGCGCCGATGTTCCCTGCGTTTGCGTTGCCGCTGGTGTGGCTACTCGCGCTGGTGGCGTTCGGGCTGCCCTTGCCTGCGGAGCCTGCGCCCTATTTTCAGGCGGGCGGTGCGCTTGGCTGGGGCGTGCTGACGGCTTCAGGACTGTGGCTGATGGGCGCGTTCGTAGGCAGTCGGTTGCACTATGAATGGCTTGGCGCACTGCTACCACTCAGCGCGCCTGCGCTGGCGCTGGTCTTTGCGCGGGACGGGCTGCTCCCTGCGCTTTGGGGGGTTGGGATTGCCACAGGGCTAATGTGGGTTCTGCTGGGGCGGGCGTGGGAATCGCTGGAGGGCGTCGCGCTCAGCACACTCGCGCTCTGCTGGACGACGGGGCTGGCGACTTTTTCGGGCGCGCCGCTTTGGTTCGGGGTCTGTCTTGCGGGCGCGGGTCTGGCGGCGTTCGGGCTGGCGACGCTGCTGGCGCGCGCAGGGCGTATCGGCTGGCGCTACAGCTACATCCTGCTTTTCGGCGGGTTCGCACTCACAGCGGTCGGCTACCGGCTCACTGGCTCCGATGCGCCCTGGCTGCAGCTGGTGCTCATCACGCTCATCGCTGCCACGCTCGCACGCGGGTTTTCGAGTAGTGAGCCTTGGTCGCGCTACGCACTGCTGGTGTGGGTCGGACTGCTCGCGGCGGCGTTTGCGACGATGCGCGGATTCGGGCTGGCAGTTTGCGCGTTGATGACCGCGCTGCACGCGCTGGTGATGACCCATCGCGAGTTCACGCGCACGAAGGTACACGAAAACGCGCTCTATGTGTCGGGCGCGCTGCTCCTGACGAGCGTGCTGGGCTTTCGACTTTTCACCCTGAGCTATCCCCTGCGCGCCCCCCGCGCCGATTTGTATCTCTACTTCACCCTGCTCGCGTTCCTCATCGCGTTGATTGGGCTGGGCGCACTGGCGCTGTGGTGGAGCCAGCGCGGGGAGCGTTCTCCGCTCTGGCGGTCGCTGCTGGTAGGCTTTTGGGCGTCCGCTGCGCCGCTGGCGCTGACTGCGGTCTTCTCGGAGCGAGCGGCGGCGGGCTGGACCGTGGGCGCGCTCGGCGCAGCCATCAGCGCACATCTCTACGGCAACCGCCTGTTCCACTGGGTTGCACCGCTGAGCCTGCTGGGGCTGATTATCGTGTTGCCGTTGGGAAGCCTCGTCGCTCCCGTCGCCGATATGCCCCGCACCGAGCGGATTGGAGTCGCCGCAGGGCTAACCCTCGCGCTCGCGCTCACCGCGATTCTGATTGCCATCCTGGAGCGCAACGGAGGGCAGGGCGACGAACACTGACAGGTACAATTCCTTGCGATGCTGCACGCGCTGCACATCGAGAACCTCGCGATTATCGACCGCCTGGAGGTGAACTTCGAGGCGGGGCTGAACGCGCTCACGGGCGAAACGGGCGCAGGCAAGTCGATTCTCATCGACGCGCTGAGCCTCGCGCTGGGCGAGCGCGCCGACCCGACCCTGATTCGCGCCGGCGCAGACAAACTCCGCGTGAACGCCGTGTTCGAACCGCCCGACGACCCCGAACTGCGCACTCTGCTGGACGAGCTCGGCGTGGAGCCAGAGGAGGGACTGCTCTATCTTAGCCGCGAGGTTCAGGCGGGCGGACGCTCCCTCGCTCGTATCAACGGGCAACCCACACCGTTGAATACGCTCAAGGCAATTGGCGAACGGCTCGTCGACCTGCACGGGCAGCACGAGCATCAATCACTGCTCAAACCGAGCAGCCATCTGGAGTTTTTAGACCGCTGGCTGGGCGAGCCTGCGCTGAGCCTTCGTGCGCAAGTGCGTGAAACCGTACAGGCGTTGCGGACGGCGGAACGCGACCTGCAAGAACTCACTGAGCGCGAGCGCGAACGCGAGCAGATGCTTGACCTTTATCGCTTCCAAGTGGACGAGATTCGCAAGGCGAACCTGCAACCGGGCGAGGAGGAGCAGCTGGAGACTGAGGAGCGACGCCTGACACACGCCGAGAAGCTGATTGCGCTTGCGGGCGGCGCATACGACGCCCTGATGAACGAAAGCGGCGCGTATGACCAGGCAGCCAATGCAAGCCGCAACTTGAGCGAGATTGCACGGATTGACCCTTCCGTCGCCGAGTGGGGCGATATGCTGGAGGGCGCGCTGGCACAAATAGAGGAAGTCGCCCGCAACCTGCGCGCCTACGCCGAGAGCATCGAGTACGACCCTGCCCGCCTCGAAGAGGTCATCGCTCGCATCGAACTTATCAAGCGGCTCAAACGCAAATACGGCGACACCATCGATGCCGTGCTGCGCTACGCCGAGGATGCCGAAGCGAAACTGCACGCGCTGGAGACGCAGACCGAGCGGCGCGAAGCGCTGGAAGCACAGATTGCCGACCTGCAGGCGAGCGCGACGACGCTGTGCGAGCGACTGTCCGCGCTACGCCAGTCGGGTGCACAACGCTTCGCCGAAACCGTTCAAGCCTGCCTGCGCGATTTGGCAATGGAACGCGCGGTGTTCCTCGTGGAGGTGCGCCCTAAACCGATGGATACCAGCGGCGCGGACAGCGTGGAGTTTCTGTTCAGCGCGAATCCGGGCGAGCCGCCACGCCCCCTGAGCAAAATCGCTTCAGGCGGTGAGATGTCGCGTGTGATGCTCGCGCTCAAGACCGCCTTAGCCGACGCCGCGCCGGTGCCAACACTCGTGTTCGACGAGATCGACGCGGGGCTGGGCGGACGCACTGCACACGCCGTCGGGGAGAAACTTGCCGAACTGGCGCAGCACTGTCAGATACTCTGTATCACACACCTTGCCCAGATTGCCAGCCGCGCAACGCACCACCTCGCTATCGAGAAACTCACCGATGGCGACGCGACGCGCGTGCAGATTCGCCCGCTCGAAGGCGAGGCGCGCGTGCAGGAGATTGCCCGCATGCTCACGGGCGAGCCGACCGAGACCGCGCTCCAGCATGCGCGCGAGTTGCTGGGCAATCCGACGCCCCGCGGCAAGTAAGCGGTCGGTTGGGGTACAATTCCTCCATCACCGCACTGGGTGAGACTATGAACGATTGCCAAAACCAGCGATACGACTGTGTCGTGCTTGGGGCTGGGCTGGCTGGGCTGTACGCCGCTTATCTCCTGCGTGAAGCGTACTTTTCCGTGTGTCTTGTGGAGGCGCGTGCGCGCGTAGGCGGGCGCGTCTGCACATGGCGCGACGGACGGGAGGGACAACACGCCGAACTCGGGCCCGAGTTTATCGATTCGAACCACACGCGCGTGCTTGGCTTAGCGAAGCACTTCGACCTGTCTGTTTCGACTCGTCCGAACTTTTGGGGCGTTTCGCCGATGCCACCTGCCTCGCGCACAGCGCAAAAGGCGTGGCGACGCCTGTGGAACGCCGTATATGAACTGGCAGAGCGCGTTCCCGACCCGAATCGCCCGTGGCAGGTTCCCGACGCGCTCAAGCCCCTCGATAAACTCTCCATGCGCGACTGGGCGGAGCAGCGGGGGCTGTGGCATGCGGGCGAGCCGCTTTTCCGACGCTACGCACGCAACTTAGAAGCGACAGAGCCAGAGGTTCTGTCCTTCCTGAGCATGGCGGCGCAGGAGGCGTTCTATGGCGAGGGCGTCGACGCGGGCGTGTTCCGCCTGCGCGACGGCACGGAGAACTTGCCCAAAGCCCTCGCACACGCATTCACCGCGCAGGGCGGCGTGCTGATGCTGGACGCGCCTGTCGAGGCGGTTCAGCAGACCGACGACGGCGTGCGCGTTCACGGCAGATGCGCGGGCAAGCCCTACACGCTCGAAGCCCGCTACGCGATTGTCGCCCTGCCGTTCCCCGTGCTGACGCAGCTGGAGTGGACGCCCCCGCTTTCCCTCCAACGGCGCGACGCGCTGGGGCTTGCTGGCAAGGGCGCGGTCGTCCGCACGCTGGTTCAGTTCCGCACGCGCTTCTGGCGCACTCAGAAGCCCCGCGCTCGTGCGAATCAGCCCGACATCACCGCTATCTGGGAGGAGACCGACCTGCAAGGCGGCGAGACGGGCATCCTCTCGTTCTGGACAGGCGGCGAGCCGGCGCGTCGTTGGGGCTGTCTCTCGGAGCAGCAGCGCGTGGAGCTATGTCTGCAGACGCTGGAGGTGATGTATCCCGACTGTCGGGCGCAAGTGCTTGCCGCGCGCAGCTACGACTGGCAAGCCGACCCGTTCGCCCAACACGCCTACATCCACCACACGCCGGGCTACCTCACAGAGGCGTTGCCCCTCTTGCGCCAGCCCGAGGGACGCCTCTACTTCGCGGGCGACTATCTGAGTATGTTCGTGGGCTACATGGAAGGCGCGCTCGAATCGGGCGAAGCGGCGGCGCACGGAGTGATGAAACAACTGGCGA
>JAOAES010000208.1 GCA_026416655.1 Fimbriimonadales bacterium | reverse complement strand
AGATGTGTATAAGAGAACAGCTGCTGAAGGTGAACCCCTACACGGGGGCTTTTATGTCAGCGTTCGGCTATCATATGTGCAACTGCTTCTACGGGCATCACTATATGAAAGACGGCGCGTTTCGGGACGGCGAGCTGTGGCGCGCCTCCCCCGCACGCGGGAACGGTCCGGGAATCCTCTATGTGAGCGACCGATTCGGGGTAAGCACAGGCGCGTACTACGCGATGGATCAGCCGCTGTTGCAACGCCCGATTGGTCTGGAATGGGTGGGCGATGTGCTGATGATGACCACGGCGCAGGGGCTGTATCGGGTGAACTTCCCCGACGAGCCGCTGGTTTTTGAAGGCAACGCCTACACGCTGAGCGGCATTCCCAGCGGGCACACGCTGGGCGGGCTGGCGTATGATGCGCAGAACGACAAGGTGTATCTGGCGACTTCCAGCGGGAGCGAAGCGCGCCTGTGGCGGCTGACGCTGAATCACGAGATGCAAACCGCCGCCGCGACGCCTGTGGACGCGCTGACGCTGAAGGGCTATCCCGGCGGACGCCAGCCGACGGCGTTAGGCTTCGTGCCCGCCCGACCCGGCGACGCCGACGACAACGGCTGCGTGGACGACGCCGACCTGCTGCTGGTGCTGTTCAACTTCGGCGGGAACCACGCCCAAGCCGATCTGAACCGCGACGGGGTTGTGGACGACGCCGACCTGCTGGAGGTGTTGTTCCACTTCGGCGGCGGGTGTTAGAACACTCCTATCGTCGCCGCCTTCACCTCAGGACTTCGCAGGCGTCTGGGGCGCGTGGTGTTGGAGCGCGCCATCCATCAGGGGGCGGATAAGCTCCATCGGGATGGGAAACACAACGGTCGTGTTGCGCTCGCCCGTGATTTCCGCCAGCGTCTGCAGATAGCGCAGCTGGAGCGCGGCGGGCTGCTGGGCAATCATCTGCGCGGCTTGCACCAGCTTCTCCGCCGCCTGATACTCGCCCTCGGCAGCGATAATCTTCGCGCGACGCTCGCGCTCGCTCTCCGCCTGGCGCGCCAGCGCACGCTTCATCTCCTCTGGCAGAATCACATCCCGTACTTCCACATTCGTCACCTTCACGCCGAACGCCTCGGTCTGCTCGTCGATAATCGACTGAAGCTGTTGATTAATCTTGTCGCGCCGTGCCAGCAGGTCGTCCAGTTCCGCCTGCCCTATCACACTGCGCAGGGTGGTCTGCGCGATGAGGCTGGCGGTCTGGATATAGTCCGTAATCTGCACGACAGCGTCGCGCGGATCCATCACCTTGAACAGCACGACAGCGTCCACGCTCACCGAGACGTTGTCGCTGGTAATTGCTTCCTGACGGGGCACATTCATCGTCACGATGCGGGTATCCACAATCCGCGCCGTGTCGATGATGGGTATCAGGAAGATAATGCCGGGACCCTTCACTGCCTGAAACCGCCCCAGGCGCAACACGACGGCGCGTTCCCATTCCGGTAGCACGCGCAACGACGCACGCAATACCACGATGACAAACAGAATAATCGCGATGGTCGTCGTTGAGAACGGATTATCGAAAAAGTCCATCGTCCATCTCCCTCGCTGTAAGTGTACCCGTTCGAGGGGATGGTTTTGGAGCGATTGCTACACCAGCGCGGGCAGGAGGTTGCGTGCATCCAGCGCGTGCTTGATGTGCTGCATAAGCCGGCGTTCCCCTTCGCTGAGTGGGAGGCGGGGCAATGCGCCCCCGCTTTGCATGCGGAGCCAGTCCGCCCCGTTCAGCACGCGATATTTCGCCTTCAACATGCTGATACGCTGAACCAGCGCGTCGTTCAGCCCGCTCTCGTCGACGGTGAGATAAAGCACGCCGTTGCCCGCGTGGGCGATTGCCGAGACCCCCGGCAACTCTGTCCAGCGCGCCATTTCGTCGGCGACTTCACTGGGGCGCAACAGGATTTGTAGCATGAGCGCGTGGGGGCGTGGGGCGAGCCAGTCGCGGAGCTGTTCCAGTTGTGCCACGCTCACAGGCTCTGCGGGGTAGCCCCGCTCGCGCAGATGCTGAATCTGCCATGCGACGCCCTCCGGTCTCCCCGAAAACTCCAGCAGGATGTAGGGAGCGGGCGGTTCGGATGCCGTAAGGGGCTGGAGCCGTGTTTCAGGGTCGGGCTGGGTAAGCCGTGTGGGGGATTCCACTCTGCTCCGTGTGGGGGCTTGCACAACGGTGGCAGAGAGTTCCACGAGCGATTTGCGTTCCCACTTTAGGCTTTCTGTAAGGTTTTCCCTCCAGCCTAAGGCGAACCGCGCGGGGGGCAGCCAACCGCGAGGGTCAAGAAAACGAGCCATGGAGGTTATCTCACCCCACTCGAAGTCCGCTTCCGAGACAGCGCGCAGCCTCGAACCCCCCGGAGAGTGCCCCCCACGCAACGCAACGATGCTTATCCCATCCGGCTGAATCGGCAGGCGCATCAGCTCGGCGAGCGTCGGCTCCAGCGACTGCCACGAGGTGAACCAGCCAACGGCGTCGAACTGCTGGGGCAGGGGCTGTACTTTGAGCGTGATTTCCGTAATGACCGCCAGCGTGCCCCACGAGCCGCACAGCAGGCGGTGCAGATCGTATCCCGCGACGCTCTTGACAACCTTCGCGCCGCTTTTGAAAGGGACGCCGTCAGAACGCACGGCTCGAACCGCGAGCAGGCGGTCGCGCGGCGTGCCATACCGATACCGCCACGAACCCGCCCGATTGCTGGCGACTATCCCCCCGATGGTCGCCTCCGCAGGCAGTGCAGGATTCCACGGCAGATACTGATTGTGTTCGCGTAGCAGGTCCTGAACCGCCTGTAAGGTCATTCCCGCACCGACAGTCAGCACCAGGTCTTGTGGGGAGTAGTCGACAACGCGATTCAGGCGGCGTGTGCTGAGCAGCCACCATGCCTTGTCTGGGGGATTCAGTCCCGTCAGGTGTGTCCCAGCGCCCGCCACGACACAGGGAGCGCGCATGCCCTGCGCGTACTCCATCAGGGCGCACACCTCCGACTCGGTTTCGGGCATCACCACTGCCGCAGGAGCCGCGTCGCCAAACCGATAGGGCGTCGTGTCGCTGCCAACCCCCGCGCTGCCCACGATTGCGTACAGTCCTTCGCGCATCGTCCTGTGGCTCGGACAGCCTTTTCCGCGCTCCGCTCAGATTTTAATGTCGATAATCCCTGACACCCCCACGCCCTCCACGCGATTGATGCTGCGTTGTGGATTCTTCGTGGAGATGGGGATGAGTGCGCGTAGGCGTACCTCGCGCCCCATGAAATCGCCTTCGATCTGCGCGACCGCCTGAACTTTGCGCACGGCTTCGGGCTTGCCCATGACCTGCGCCGCGCCGATGTACGCGCCGTTGCCCGCGCTGATAATCGGCACGACCTTCGTGGTGAAGTTTTGGTCAGGCTTCGTGTTAGTGAGGCGGTTAATGGCACGGTCTATATCCCCGCCCAACCGATCGACTAACAGGGCGATGCCGCCCGCCTTCAAAATCCGATCCAGCTGTGCATAGCCAGCCACACAGCCCAGCGTTAACAGCACTCCCAACCCAAAAGCGCGTAGTTGATTCTTCATCGTCATCCTCCAGAGTAAATATACCTGAAAGTACCTCGCAGGAGGGAACGCGTCTCTGAATTGCGTGCGTATGCAAGACGTTTACTCATGCAGGTTCACAGTGAGGTAGAATAAAGCCATGACTCGTACTGGTAGGCTGGTGGTGGGCGTTACGGGGGCAAGCGGTGCGATTTACGCCATTCGATTCCTGCGCTATGCCGCGAACCATTTCCGTGAAATTTACTATATCTGCTCGGAACAGGCGATTCAGGTAATGCAGACCGAGCTGGGGATGGCTATCTCCCGCGAAACACTCTCGGCGCAGACCCTGCTGGGCTACGATTGGGACGGATTGAAGGTTTTGAACCCGCGTGACTACTTCTCGCCGCCTGCCAGCGGCAGTTTCCGACACGACGGTATGGTCTTGATCCCCTGTTCGATGGGCACGCTGGGGCGTATCGCACAAGGCATCTCAGACGACCTGATGACCCGCGCTGCCGATGTGTGCCTCAAGGAGCGTCGCCCGCTGATTCTGGTGGTGCGCGAGACCCCCTTCAACTTGATTCATCTCCGCAACATGACGCAGGCGGCGGAGGCGGGCGCAGTTATCCTGCCCGCGAACCCCTCATTTTACAACCGTCCCCAGACGCTCGAAGAAGCGGTGGATACCGTCGTGGCGCGCGTGCTCCAAAACTTGGGCGTGGAGCAGAAAATCGCCCCGGAATGGGGCGTGGCTACCCAAGTGCCTTGCGAGAAAAGCCCTGACATGTAGAAGCGTCCCCGCCACAGGACACACAGCGGGTACACTTATACTGAATGTCGCGCATGGCACAAGGGCAACGGATGGCGACGCCTGCCGGGCGAAAATCGCGCTGGAGGCGGATTTTCTGGGCGCTCTTCTGGGTCGTGTTCTGGATGGGCGGGCTGCTATTGGGCAGCGCGCTGGGCTATCTCCATTTCGCCAGCGAGGGCACGGTCAGCCGCGCCGTCGTCGCCTACATCACGGGCGAAACCAAGCCCGAAAACGCCTTCCCCGGCAAGCGCAAACTCACTATTCTCGTCGTCGGCGCCGATGAAAACCGCGACCACCGCAAGCGCGTCGTGGACACGATGGCGCGCACCGACACGATAATGGTGGCGCAGGTCGACTTCGTAAACCAGCGCATCCACGCGCTCTCCATCCCACGCGATACGCTCGTGCGCATCCCCCGCCACGGCTGGGGCAAAATCAACTCGGCGCACGCGCTCGGCGGACCGAAACTGCTCGTGGAAACGGTCAGCACCCTGCTGGGCAACCTGCAAATCGATGAAGTGGTGATTATTAGCTACAAAGCCTTCGAGGAAGCTATCGACGCGCTGGGAGGCGTGACCATCGAAGTGGAAAAACGCATGCGCTATCACGACAACTGGGGCGACCTGCATGTAGACTTAGAGCCGGGCTTGCAACACCTCAACGGCAAGCAGGCGCTGGGCTATGTGCGTTTCCGCCACACCGATAGCGACTTCCACCGTATCGAGCGTCAGCAGAAGTTCATGCGCGCCGTGAAGGAACGCCTGAAAGACCCCAGCGTGTGGATGCGTGCGCCGCAGGTGCTGGCGGCGGGACTGCGCCACACCCGCACCACGATGGAGTTTGAGCAACTGCTCGCGCTCGCCCTGTTCGCGCGGCAACTCAGCGACCAGCAGATTCGCACCGAGACCCTGCCCGTGCGCGACGGCGCAGGCACCAGCCTGATTGTCAAGCGCGAGGAAGCCACGCAACTCATCCGCGAACTCGGCTTCTGGGACACTGAAACCTACACTTACGCCCGATGAACCGCTACGGACTGACCCAACTGGAGAAACTGGCTATCGGCGTCGCCGTCGTTGCCGTGATTGCCATCATCATCCCGCTCTATCGCCAGCTGGTAGACATCAAGCGCACCGCCGACTGCCTGTCAAACCTGAAGGACATCGCAACCGCGATTAACCTGTACCAGCTCGACTACGCCAACACGCTCCCGCTGGCGTACTATGCGAATCCCGACGGCTCGCCCCAGACCGACGCCGCAGGACGCCCCCTGAGCTGGGTGCTGTGCATCAGCAGCTATATGAAGCGCGACCTGCAGCGCACGCTGAAGTGCCCTGCCGACCCCACAGGCGGCAGCACCGCGATTACCGACCCGCGTGATAACCGCAAGACCCTGCGCTTGTCCTACGGCTTCTACGTTCCGCTGTCGGCAGTGCGGATGGAAGACCTGCCCAATCCCGGCTTGAGTGTGCTGATTGCGGATAGCCTCGCAGGGGGGCAGCTCGGCTCGTTGAACCCGAACCCGCTGGTGGGCGGCAACGACGGCTTCGCGCTCACTTTCGACGACGCGCGGTTCAAGCCCACTGCGAACTCCAAGTATGTCGCGCGCCTTGCGGTGTGGAAACGCCGCGAATCGGGCGACTGGGCGGCGGATAACCTGCGCAGTTTTCACGGCAAGGGCGTGAATGTCCTGCACGCCGACGGGCATGTCAGCACCCGCGCGCCCAGCATCATGATTCTGCAGCGCGACGCGCAGGGCAAGCTGGAGCCGCCCTGGACGCTGCCCGAACCGCGCCCCGCAGGCTCCACTCCATCACCGTGAACGCCATCAGGTATAATTTAGCCAGGCTAAATACAGGAGCCGACGATGTGGCTGAAGGCTATTCCTACGGAGCTATCGGAAAACGAGTTTCGAAGCATCGAATTGAACGGACAGCGTATCTTAATAGGTAGAGCTTCGAAGGGCTACTTTGCTGTGTTGGATCAGTGTTCCCACCAGAAGCTGCCGCTCTCGGAGGCGGACGGTTTGCCCGGGCGCATCCACCGCGACCTGCTGGAGTGCCCCCACCACGGCGCGAAGTTCGATCCCTACACGGGGCAGGCGAAAGGTTTGCCAGCGGTTCGTCCGATTAAATCGCTAAAAGTCAAAGAGGAAGACGGCTTCGTGTGGGTAGACTTAGAGTGAATCTGGAGGCGATTGGTATGGCGACGATGACTTTTACGATAGACGCGGGCGAGATTCGCGGGCAGTTCCCATTCTTTCAGCCGCATCCCGAGATGCGGAGCTTGATTTATCTGGACAACGCCGCCACCACGCAGAAGCCCTACTCGGTGATTGAGGCGGTGAGCAACTTCTGGGCGCATCATAACGCGAATGTGCATCGCGGGGGGCACGGCGCGGGCGCGAAGGCGTCCGAGCTGTATGAGGCGGCGCGGCAGCGCGTGGCGCAGTTCCTCAACGCGCGTGAGCCTGCCGAAATCGTGTTCACGCGCGGCACCACCGAAGCGATTAACCTCGTCGCCAGCAGCTGGGGCGAGGCGTTTATCAAGGCAGGCGACGAGATTATCATTACCGAGATGGAACACCACGCCAACCTGCTGCCCTGGATGCGCCTCGCCGAGAAACAGGGCGCAACGCTCAAGGTATGGCGCATCACCGACGATGGCAGATTGGACTTAGATGAACTGCGCGCACTGCTCACCGAACGCACACGTCTCGTCGCCGTTGCGCATATCTCCAACGTGCTGGGCACGATTAACCCCGTTGCTGAAATCTGCCGGATGGCGCATGCGGCGGGCGCGCTCTGCCTGGTAGACGCTGCGCAGAGCGTTGCGCATATGCCCGTCGATGTGCAGGCAATCGACTGCGACTTCCTGATGTTTTCGGGGCATAAGGCGTATGGTCCCACCGGAATCGGCGCGTTGTACGCCAAGCGCGCTCTGCTGGAAGCGATGCCCCCCTACCACATGGGCGGCGGTATGGTG
>JAOAES010000189.1 GCA_026416655.1 Fimbriimonadales bacterium | reverse complement strand
CGACCGCTACAGCAGTGCGGAGCTGCTGCGCGAGCGGTATCGGGCGACCTGTGTGCTGAAGGGGGCGTACACCGTAATTGCCGACGCGGAGGGGCTGTGGCTTGCGCCGTTTGCCGAGCCGAGCCTGGCGACGGGCGGCTCAGGCGATGTGCTGACGGGCGCGATTGCGGGCTTGCTGGCGCAGGGTCTGTCGCCGCTGCACGCGAGCGCGCTCGGCGTGTGGCGACACGGCGCGGCGGGGCAACACCTTGCCTGCACAGGGCGCTGGAGCTACACGGCGGAGGAGCTGAGTCGGTCTTTATAATAAGATAAGTATCTTTCACTAAGAATTTTATATAGTTCCCGCGAATTCCTGAGGTTTGCCTGAACGAGCTCGCACAGATACGGACGAGTGGAGAATTAAGCACCTTGTAGTTGCAGGGCAATGCGAGGGGGTGTTGTCCTATAGCAGTTTCCGCAAATCGAATATCGGGTATAATCCCCTCCGCACGGAGGAAACGCCTTGAGTACGACGCGCACACGACGCAAAAATGGGCAACAGACTGTCGCTCCCCACGAGCGGCTGGAGAAGAGCGATTTAATCGAAATCTATCGCAGACTGTGGTTTGCACGCTTGTTTGATGAGGCTTTGTACGACGCAAAGAAAAAAGGACGCCTGCGCCGCGGGAATGTGTACGGCTCACGTGGGCAGGAAGCGATCATGGTCGGCACGACCTACCCCTTGCGCCCCGATGACTTCGTCTCGCCCATCCACCGCGATATGCCCGTGTTTGTGTTTCGCGGGATGACCGTCGAGCAGGTGATGTGCCAGGTATGGGGCAAGGCGGAAGCCCCCACACGCGGCAAGGACTCGTGGAGCCATATGGGGGATATGAATCTGGGCATTGTTCACTCCACCAGCATGCTCGGCTCCACGATTGCGGTGGCATGTGGCGTGCTGTGGGCGCAGCGACTGGACGGCAGGCGCGACCGCGTGCTGGTCGCCTACACGGGCGAAGGCGCGACCGCCACGGGACCGTTCCACGAGGGGCTAAACTTCGCCGCCGTGCATAAACTGCCCTTGATTGTGGTGGTGGAGAACAATCAGTACGCCTACTCCACGCCCGTCGAGCTGGAGGTGCCCACCAAGACCGTCGCCGAGCGCGCGCTGGGCTATGGCATCCCCGGCTACAGCATCGACGGCAACGACTTCAACGCAGTGTACGACACGATGTGCGAGGCGCTCGCCCACGCCCGCGCAGGCAACGGTCCCGTCATCGTCGAGTGCGTGACCTATCGTATACAGGGACATGCGGACCACGACGAGACCCGCGCCCGAAACTATCGCCCCGTGGCGGAGATCGAGATGTGGGAAAAACGCGACCCGCTGACGCGCTATCGCCAATACTTACTCAGCACTGGGCAGTTCGAAGAGGCAGAGTTGCCGGAACCGCCTGCCGACATCAAAGAGCGGATCGAACGCGCTATCGCCTACGCGATTAGCAGCCCCGACCCTGAACCTCACACCGCGTTGGAGGACATCTACGACGAGAGCGCGGGGGTGTCGTTATGAGAGAGGTGACTTTTCTGGAGGCGATTCGCGCCGCGCTCTGGGAAGAGATGGAGCGCGACCCGAACGTGTTCCTGATTGGCGAGGACATCGGGCGCATGGGCGGCGCGTTCGGCGTCACGGAAGGCTTCTATGAGCGTTTCGGTCCTGACCGCGTGGTGGACGCGCCCATCTCCGAGACAGCCATTATCGCGACCTGTGTGGGCGCGGCAGCAGCGGGCAAACGCGGCGTCGCCGAAATGCAGTTCATCGACTTCATCTCCTACGGATTCGACCAGGTGGTGAACGTCGCGGGCACGTACCTGTACCGCTCCGGGGGCAAGACGCCCATCCCGATTGTGGTGCGCGGCCCGTCGGGCGGTTATGTCGGCGGCAGTTTGTATCACAGCCAGCAGTTCGAGGCGTGGTTCTTCCACACGCCGGGCGTGAAGGTGGTGCAACCCGCCTTCCCCGACGACGCCTACGGGCTGATGAAAGCCGCCATCCGCGACAATAACCCTGTCGTGTTCTATGAACACAAGTTCCTCTACCGGCGCATCAAAGGGCATATCCCCGATGCGCACGAGGACTACATCGTCAAACTCGGTAGCGCGCGCATCCGACGCTACGGCGAGGACATTACCGTGATTACCTACGGCGCGATGGTGCATTTCGCCCTCGAGGCGGCGCAACACCTCGAAAAAGAGGGCATCTCGCTGGAGGTGATCGACCTGCGCACCATCAAACCGCTCGATATGAACACGATTCTGGAATCGGTGCGCAAGACCAGCAAGGTATTAATTGTGTACGAAGCGCCGAAGACGGGCGGCGTCGGCGCGGAGATTTCGGCGCGTATCACGGAGCAAGCATTCGAATGGCTCGACGCGCCGATTATGCGTGTGGCGGCGAAGGACGCCTTCGTGCCGTTCGCAGAGCCGCTGGAGAAGTTCGTGCTGCCGAGCGTGGAGGATATCGTCTTCACAGCGCGTGAGCTGGCAGCGTACTGAGGGAGAAAAACGATGGCGGTTGCGGTGATTATGCCCGAACTGGGCGAGAGTATCGTGGAAGGCACGATTGTGCGCTGGCTGAAACAGGAAGGCGAGCCGGTCAAAGAGGATGAGCCGATTGTCGAGATTATGACCGACAAGGTCAACACGGAGCTCCCTGCGCCGGCGTCGGGCGTGCTGCAGCAGATTCTGGCGGGCGAAGGCGCCACCGTGAAGGTCGGGCAGGAGCTTGCGCTCATCGCCTCCGAATCCGAATCGCCGAGCGTTGGCGCCCCGCCGACGACCGAGACGCGCCCTGCCGATGAAGCCAAGCCCGTCTCCGCGCCGCCCCCCGTCACATCGGTCGGTTTCTACGGCGGCGGGGAAGAGCCGCTGACCGTTACCGCGCCCTCAGAACCGTCGCCTGCGCCTGCCCCACGCCGCGACGGTCAGACCCGCACGGGCGCAGGACGCCCCTTCATCTCGCCCGTCGTGAGCAAAATCGCGCAGGAACACGGCATCAGCATCGAGGAGCTGCAGACCATTCCCGGCACGGGCACGGGCGGGCGCGTGACGCGCAAAGATATCGAGGCGTACCTGCAGCGACGCGCCGCCGCGCCCCAACCCGCACCCCAACCCACGCCTGCACCGCAGCCCGTTGCTGCCCCCGCGCCCCAGCCCGTCCAGCCGCGCGAGGGCGAGGAAATCATCCCCCTTGTCGGCATGCGCAAAGTCATCGCCGAACACCTCGCCAAGAGCTACCAGACCGCCGTCCATGTCACAACGGTCATCCAGGTCGATGTGTCCAAACTGGTGGAGTTCCGCGAACGCAACAAAGACTCGTTCCAGCAGCAGTACGGCGTGCGGCTGACCTACACACCCTTCTTCGTGAAAGCCTGCACCGACGCGCTACTGGAGTTCCCGATGATGAACGCCACTTTGCAGGACGACCAGATTATCGTGCGCCACTATGTGCATATGGGCGTGGCGGTTGCACTCGGCGCGAAGGGCGAGGAGGGCTTGATTGTGCCCGTGATTCGCGATGCGCACAAGAAATCGCTCATCGACATCGCACGCGACCTGGAAGACATCGCGACCCGCGCTCGCAACAAGACCATCAGCGTCGCCGATGTGCAGGGCGCGACCTTCACGCTCACTAATCCCGGCAGCTACGGCGCGCTGATTGGCACGCCCATCATCAATCATCCGCAAACGGGCATTCTGGGAACCTATGCGATTGTGAAACAGCCCATAGTGATTAACGATATGATAGCCATCCGCCCGCTCATGAATCTGTGTCTGAGCTACGACCATCGATTAATCGATGGGATGTACGCGGGACGCTTCCTGCAGCGCATCAAGCGCGCGATTGAGGAGTTCGAGTTCTTCCGTTAAGGCTTCCATCCGACCCGTCCCCCGAAGAAACCGCCCCGTTTGTCCCCCACGGGGCGGTTTCGTTTCATGGGATTGGGCGGCGAAGGAGGGCTGGTGGCTTATCGGATAATCTCCTGCACCAGCTGCTCGTCCACATAGACCCGGATTTTCACGGAGGTTCCTTGCGCTTCCACGGGAATCGCGTAAATTTGCCCGCCGCGGCGCAGTTCATCCAGTGCCACGCGCTTCCCCAAATCGTCCTCTACTTCGATTCGGATGCGGCGGTCCGGCTGGTCGGTCAGGTCGATTTTCACCTCAAAAGTGCGCTTGGGGACGTCCGTTTGGGGCGATGGTGGCTCCAGTGCGGGCGTGGGCACACTGTCGGAGCCTGAACCGATGCTTACGATGAGCTTGATGGGGCGTGAGCGGTCGATACGCGCCCCTGCAGGGGGATCGGTGCCGATTACATGCCCCAGCGGAACGGTTGCGTGCTTGCGCTCCTCCACGCTGTCCATCACGGCAAGCCCCATGCCTTCCAGTTCGCGGCGGGCGCGCGATTCGGGCATGTTGCTCACATTCGGCACCTCCACAAAGCGCGAGCCTTTGCTCACCCACAGGTAGACCTTGCTCCCCTTGCGTACCACGCGCCCTTCGGGGGGATTGATGGAATAGATTACGCCGGGCGGGTACTGTTCGCTGTAGCCCTCCATGCGCACTTCAGGTTCGAGGTCGGCGTCGCGCAGGATGCGGTTCGCCTCTGCGAGCGTTTTGCCCACCACCTGGGGCACAGGGCGGTCTTCAGGCGCGAAGCGCAGCGCCATCCACGCCGCGAAGCCAATCACCAAGCCAATCAGCACGAGCGCGCCGGTAAGCCGGATCATCGTGCGAAGCCATTTTGGGATATCGTCCTCTTCTTCCTCTTCTTCTGCTGGCGGAGGGGGTGGGGCGGGCTTGCGGGCGAAAATGTCGCCGGACGCGGTCTTCGCGCCGACGGAATCGGGCAGTTCGATCGGCGACCAGCCGAGCGATTTGCCGAACCGCAGCGCGTCGCGCACGGCTTTCAGGTCGTTCAACAGTTGCAGCGCGCTGGCGTAGCGTTGCGCGGGGTCCTTCTGCAGGCACTTGGTCACGATGCCCTCCACGGTGCGCGGCGCGGCAGGGTTGCGTTGACGCAACGACGGTATCGGATCGTGCAGGTGTGACTCGGCAATCAACACGGGCGTCTCGCCAGTGAAAGGAGCCGTGGCGGTAATCATCTCAAACAGGATTACGCCGCAGGCGTAGAGGTCGCTTGCGACGCTGGGCGCGCCTCCGCGAAACAGCTCAGGCGCGGTGTAGGCGGCGGCGCGGGCTTCGTGCGCGGCGGCGAGTCCCGGCTCGGCACGGTAGACGCCCCGCATCCCCACACCGTTCAGCCACACATGCCACTCCGAGCCGACCAGCACATTCGCAGGGCGCAAATCGCCGTGCGTCAGCCCCGCGCTGTGAACCGCCTGCAGCCCCTCCACAATCCCAATCATAATTTCTATCGCGATCGGCACGGTGAAGGGCGCGGTGCGGCGGATGCGCGTTTGCAAATCCAGCCCCCGCACGAACTCTTCCACGAAAAAGGGGGGCTGCGCAGTAAGATCCGCCTCGTATAACTCCATCAGGTTCGGATGGCGCAGGCGCGCGCGGGCGTCGAGCGTCATCTGGAGCGCGTCCAGCAACGGCTGATTGGCGGTGTAGGGCGCACGCACGGCTTTGAGCGTCACCACACGCGCACGAGTCAGGTCACGGGCGCGGTACACATGAAACAACAGCCCCTCCGAGAGCTGCTCCAACAACTCATAACGCGCCGCCAGCACATTCCCTGTCATGGCTGTATGCCTATAAAGATACCAGATTCAGGCAATTTTGGAGCGTTCGCAGGAACTCGAAATAAGCAGGCGAAATTATCCCTGCATGCGCATTCGCCCCGTGTTGTGTTGCGTGTGGCTGTCGGCGACAGCGTTCGGACAGATTCAGACGGACGCATGGTTCAAAGAGACGCTGGCGCAGGCGAACCTCACGCCGCAGGAAGTGCGATTCGACTCGCGCCTGTTCGACTACTTTTTCCGCACGCAATACACAACGCCCCTGTTCGAAATGTTGCTACGCGACCCGTTGCGCTTGCCCTACTATGCGGAACGCCTGCGCAACGGTCTGGTAGGGGCAGTGGGGCGTCCTGTGGCAGCGGTCGAATCGGGCGCAGGCGCAATCGGCGTCTCGATGCGACGCACGCTGATTGGCGACCCACTGCAGTCGCTGCGGGAGCGAGCGAACGAAGCTGACGCGCTGGAGAAAGCCGTGTCGGAACTCTACAAAGAGGCGAACGTGCCCGTACCTCCTACTATCCGCCAACAGGTTCAGCGTGCGAAGCAGGGCATGCCCGATCTCGTGCAGCGGCAGGCGGCGTTTCTCATTTACACAGTGATTGAGGCGCGCCGCTGGCGCGACGCCGCCCTGCGCGAACTGACCGCCGACGAGCGGAATGCCCTGTTCAAACTGATCAACTTGCCTATCAAAGAGTTTGAGGCGGCTCTGGGCAGCGCAGAGCCAAGCAGCGATTTGCTTTTGTTGGAGCGCGCGCTGGAGAAAGCCGACCTGCCGCGCCTGCTGGCAGGGGGGCACGACTGCGCCTTAGCCGTCCAGCAGGTCATCGAAGCGTTCCAGAAAGCCGACGCGCCCACCAAAGACGCACTAAGCAAGCCGTTTGAGGTCAATATCGATACCCCGTGGGGGCGCATTCGACTCTGCGGCGGCGGGAACGATACTCATGCACGCCTGCCCTACCTGCTGCTGCTCGATACGGGCGGCGACGACGTCTACTTCGGCGGTGGGGCGACCCTCACGCTGGAAAACGCTGTGTCCTTTTTGATCGATCTCGCGGGGAACGACCGCTACGGCGACGACGCAGAGACGCTGCAGAAACCGCTCGTGGAGCGCGAGAAGCGCGAGGGCAGGGGCGCCGTGGCGTTCGGCGGCGCGACGCTTGGCTACGCAATTCTCGCCGACCTCGCTGGCGACGACGTGTACCGCACCCAGTCGGCAGGGCTGGGCGCGGCGCGGTTCGGCGTCGGTATGCTCCTCGATTTGCAAGGGAGCGATACCTACGACGCTTACGCTTTCGCACAAGGCGCGGCGACAGTGGGCGTGGGCGCGCTCATCGATCGGGAGGGACGCGACCAGTATACTTGCTTCTACGAGTCGCAGGGCTTTGGCGGGGTGAAAGGCTTTGGCGCGTTGCTCGACGCGCTCGGCGATGACGGATACATAGCCCATCCTACCCCCATCGAGTTCCCCTCGCCGCAGACCGCCGAGCGGAATGTGAGCATGGCGCAGGGCGCGGGCTACGGCAGACGCGCGGACTACACTGACGGACGCTCATGGGCGGGGGGCGTCGGCGTCCTCATCGATGTGCAAGGCAACGACCACTACGCCTGTGGCGTGTTCGGGCAGGGAGTCGGCTACTGGGGCGGTGTCGGGATGCTCATCGACCTGCAGGGCGAGGATATCCGCGAGGGCGTCTGGTATGTGCAGGGCGCAAGCGCGCATTTTGCGATTGGCTATCTGGAGGACCGGCTCGGCAACGACCGCTACCTGGCGGCGATGAACATGGCGATGGGCGCAGGGCACGACTTCGCTATCGGCTACCTCGTCGATTTTGAGGGCAACGATGAATATAACGCGCCCAGCCTCGCACTCGGCGGCGCGAACGCGAACGGCATCGGCGTCTTCGTCGACCTGGCGGGCGACGACCTGTATCAAGCGCGACGCAACGAGGCAAACTTCGGCAGGGCGAACCCCATCGGCAGGGGCACGCTCCGCGAGCGCGGCTTCGCCTTGGGGCTGTTCTTAGACGCAGGAGGCAACGATTCCTACCCCCCTAATATCGACTTCGCCGGCAACGCTCGCAACTGGATTATCTGGGCAATCCAGAACGAACGCCCTCACGAGAGCCAGCTGGGACTCGGCATGGACAAATAGTGTCGCCCCACCACGGCAAGGAATCCGACGCGCTGCACCGAAACAAAATCCTATGCGCTATACGGAACAACTCTGGCAATCGATCGCGCCAATCTACGATGCCATCTTGCGCCATCCCTTCCTCACAGGGCTAACCGATGGGAGCCTGGCAGAGGAGGCGTTCAAGTTCTATGTCGTTCAGGATGCGCACTATTTACGCTACTATGCGCAGTGTCTGAGCCTCGCCGCCGCGAAAGCCCCCAGCGATGACTGGCTGGTGGTGTTCAACGACCATGCGAAAACGGCGATCCTGGTGGAGCGGTCGCTGCATGAGGGCTTTTTCGAGGAGTTCGGACTGACGCCTGAGCAGGTCTATGCCACGCCGATGGCGCCGACTTGCGTGGCGTACACCCACTATCTGCTGGCGGTGTGCTACGCGCGTCCCTTCCACGAGATTCTGGGCGCGATTCTGCCCTGCTACTGGATTTACTGGGAGGTCGGCAAGGAGTTGGAGAAGCAAGGTTCGTCCGACCCGCTGTATCAACGATGGATCGACACCTACGCTTCGGAGCAGTTCGGCAGCGTGGTGCGTGAAGTACTGGCGATGACCGATGCGACGGCGGAGACGCTCACCGACGCCCAGCGCGTCGCATTGCAACGCCACTTCGTGATGACCAGCCGCTACGAGTGGATGTTCTGGGATATGGGCTATCGGCAGGAGCAGTGGCCTGTCTAAGGCGCGCCCCAGACCTTCTCGAGGGCGGTATCCACATGCAGGGCGCGTTCGCGCAGTTCGAACGCACCCCACTTCAAGTAGACCCCCTCGCGGGCGATGATTCGGTCGGCGCGCGCTTTCCACAGGATTCGCCCTGCCTCTAACCGCGCGTCGTTCGTTTTGGAAGTGGCGACGACGTTGCCCCACGCTTCCACCTCGCGCGTATCGGCGTTGGCGCGGGCGTAGGGAGCGCGGAACTCCAGCACCGGCTTGCCCTCGCGATAGAGCCAGCCCTTGACCTGAACCAGCACCCCCTGCGCCTTTTCGCTTTGCGTTTCCGCCTGCAGCGAGTGCGCCTCCAGTTTCCAGAGGGTGCGCCCCTGCTCGTCTTGTTGCTCTAAAGTCGGTTTCACGACCTCGTAGCGTGCGTCGGGCAGACTGACGGAGGCGCCGTTGCGCGGCGGTTCGGTCGCAGGCGGTGCGGCAACTTCGCGAGCGGGCTGGCAGGCAAAGAGGCATATTAGGCAAACTATACCGATTGGGGCTTTGAATGAAACACGGCTGAAGCCGTTCCTGTGCAGACAAAGCCCGCCTTCGCGGGCTGTAGCCGACGCAGGTCGGCTTCGTTTGCATAGGAACGGCTTCAGAAACATTAAATCACCTCGCCTGCAACGCCAAGGGTAGTGGTTTGCCCCGGTGCTTCCCGCGCAGTTGCCCGCATGCGGCGTCGATGTCGTGCCCACGCTCCACCCGCTGAGTCGTCTCGACGCCCGCAGTTTCCAATATCTCGCGGAATCGTCGCACGCGCAACGCCTCGGGACGCTGGAAATCGTCGGGCGTGGGCACATAGTTGAACGGAATCAGGTTCACCAGGCAGGGCACGCCCTTGAGTTTCGCCGCGAGCTGCTCGGCATGGTGGGGCGTGTCGTTCACCCCGCGCAGGAGAAGGTACTCGAAGGTGATGCGCCGCTTTGTCTTTTCGAAGTAGTCGCGTGCCGCCTGAATCAGCACGTCTACGCCCCACTTGCGGTTCACGGGCATAATGCGGGCGCGTGTCTCGTCGTCGGGCGCATGCAGGGAGATTGCCAGCGTAATCGGGAGGTCGTACTCCGCCAGCGCGTAGATTTTGGGCACGATACCGACAGTGGAAACGGTCATTCGGCGGTAGCTTATCCCCACCTCGTCGTGCATCAGGTGCAGCGCGACGATAACATTTTCCAAGTTCAGCAACGGCTCCCCCATCCCCATCAGCACTACGTGGCTAATGCGCCGCTCGCTGAGACGTTGCAAGTGAAGGAGCTGGTCGACAATCTCGTCGGCGGTGAGGTTGCGCGTGTAGCCGCCCTGCGCCGTCGCACAGAACCGACATCCCATAGCACACCCAACCTGCGTCGAGAGGCAGACGGAGACCCGCTCTTCATAGGGCAGCAACACGCACTCCACCTCGTTGCCGTCAGCGAGGCGCAGCAGGCACTTCACCGTGCCGTCTTTGGATCGCTGTGTGAGGCTAATTGTGTTAGGGCTAACGATTGCAACCTCGCTCAAGCGGGCGCGGAGGGCGGCGGGTAGGTCGCTCATTGCGTTGAAATCGGCGACCGCTTTCTCGTAAATCCACCGAGCGAGCTGCGTTCCCCGATAGGCAGGCTCGCCCAAAGATTCGCTCACCCACGCCCGCAACTGCGTTTTGGAAAGCCCCACCAGAGTCGTCTTGGTTTCCGTTGAAGACATCACGAGGGAATTGTACCTGTTTCAGGCGGGAGCCTCTGTTCGCCGGTAAGCGACCAAGCTCTCGGACAGTTTGTTTCCGATACGCCACGCCACCCCTTCCTGCTCGGCGAGCCGTTCGGTTTCGGGATGCGCCCACTCCGCGCCGATGACCACGGGCATCGCGTCTAAGCCAGCCTTGCGGAGCGTCTCCGCGCGCTGCTTCGCCCGACGCACATCGTCTTTGTCGACCTTGATGGAAATTTCCGCGACCGCCACTTGCTTTCCCTTCCACCAGATGAGGTCTGCGTTGATGGGATCTGCCTCTTCATCCAAATCGTCCAGCAGCCCCGCTGCTTCGAGCCATCGGTCTAACTGTTGATGCACGCGTTCGCTGCGTTCAGGAGAACCGCCGTCGCCTGAGCCGAAGATGCGGCGGGCGCGCAACACGATTTTGCGTTCGTACTCCTCGCCTGCACGACGGGCTATCTCGCCGTTCTGCCAGTTCTCCAGTCGCAACAACCCCTTTTCCACGCGCGTTAGCCGTCCGACCATTTCCTCACGGAATTGCTGAAACTCGGTCTCCCCGCGCGTCAGGCGTTCGGTCGTCTCCGCGCGGAACTCCCGAAACTCGTGAGGCAGCTTCATCAAATCCTCGGTCAGCACGATGCGACGAATTGTTTCGCGCAGTTGCGGGTTGCGCTGCATCAACCGCGCGATGACAATTTCGTCCAGGATGAGCTGCGCCAGCTCTATCTGCAGTTCCAGGTCGCCCTGCAACAGCTGGGGCAGCTGCTGGAGGTCCTCACGAGTGAGCGCCATCGGCGGAATTGTACCTCATTTCAGGGGCGGGGCGGGTACACTTTTCCCCGATGGATCTCAGCACGCTCAACCTCGAACAGCTCGAAGCCGTATTGCACAAGGATGGTCCGCTGCTGGTGTTCGCAGGGGCGGGTTCGGGAAAAACGCGCGTGATTACCTATCGGATTGCGCACCTCATTCGCGAGCATGGCGTCAGCCCACGTCATATTTTAGCCGTGACCTTCACGAATAAAGCGGCGGACGAACTGAAGGAGCGTCTCAGCAGGCTGCTGGAGGGCAACGAGGCGCGCGGGCTGTGGGTGGGCACGTTCCACGCCATCTGCGCCCGAATCTTGCGCGAGAGCGGGCGTGCGCTGGACATCCCACCCAACTTCGTGGTCTACGACGACGGCGACCAGCTCGAGGTCGTGCGCCGAATCTTGATTGAACTCAACATCGACGAGAAGCAGATGAACCCCCGCGCGATACGCAATCAAATCAGCCGCGCGAAAGAGCGACTGATTACCCCCGACGAGTATCGCGACCGCGCCAGCGACTACTTCGAGCGCATCGTCGCCAGCGTTTACCCGCGCTATGAAACCTACCTGCGCTCGGCGAACGCACTGGACTTCGATGACCTCATCAACAAAGTCATCGAGCTGCTGGAGACAAAGCCCCACGTGCGCGAGCGGTATCAAGACCAGTTCCGCTATATTCTGGTGGACGAGTATCAGGATGTGAACTATGCGCAGTATGTGTTGACGCGCCTGCTGGCGGGGAAATATCGCAACCTGTGCGTGGTGGGCGACGATGATCAGGCAATCTACGGCTTTCGGGGCGCGGAGGTGGAGCTGATTCTGCGCTTTGAGCAAGACTTCCCCGACGCGAAGGTGATTAAGCTGGAGCGCAACTACCGCTCAACGCAGGTGATTCTGGACGCGGCGTTCAAGGTGGTCAGCGAGAACAAGTTCCGCGCGCCCAAAAAACTCTGGACAGAACGCAAAGAGGGGAAACCCATCACGATTACCCCCGCCCGCGACGAGGAAGAGGAAGCCCGTCTGGTCGCCGACTATATCGTGCAGCAGGTGCGCCTGGGCAAACGTCGCTATGGGGAGTTCGCCGTGCTGTACCGCACGAACGCTCAATCGCGCGCGTTTGAAGAGCGATTCCTGCGCGAGCGCATCCCGCACCGGCTGGTAGGCGCGCTGCGCTTCTACGACCGCCGCGAAATCAAAGACGTACTGGCGTATCTGCGCTTGATTGCGAATCCCGACGACTCAATTAGCCTGCTACGCATCATCAATACACCGCCGCGCAAAATCGGTCAGGCGACGGTAAAACAGGTGCAGACTCACGCCGCCGAGTGTGGGATTAGCCTCTACCGGGCGATGACCGACCCCTTGCTGCTGCAAACCTTGCCGAGCAGCATGCAGAACGCCCTGCTGGGCTTCGTGGGGATGATTGAGCAGTTGCGGGAGTACGCCGAACTCCATTCGCTCAGCGCGACGCTGAAAGAGATGCTCAAGCAGACGGGCTACCTTGCATGGCTGGAGCAGAAGGGCGATATGGAATCGGTAGACCGCGCGGGCAACGTGCGCGAACTGGTGAACATCGCGCAGCGGTTCGAAGAGCGCGAAGCCCAACGCGAGCCAGAACCCGACGAGGCGGAACTCAGCCCCCTGATGCGCTTTTTGCAGTATGTGTCGCTGGTCTCGGATTTAGATACGCTGAACGAGCGCGATGACCAGGTGGTGCTAATGACCTTCCACGCGGCGAAGGGGCTGGAGTTTCCGGTGGTGTTTCTGGTGGGGCTGGAGCAGGGGCTGTTGCCGCACGCGCTCAGCGAGACGCCTAAAGAGATCGAGGAGGAGCGTCGCCTCTGCTATGTGGGGATGACCCGCGCACAGGACGAACTGCATCTGACCTACGCGCTCTCGCGTGGCTCGTATGAGGGGCGGCGCAGCCAGATTCCCTCACCGTTCCTGCGGGCGTTAGCGGATGAGCCTGCGCCAACACTATATCAAGTGATGTATGGTGCAGTGTCGCCGAAACCTGCCTTCAGCGCGCCTGTGAAGCCGGCTGCCCGAAACGCGAAGCCCCCTCAGAGTGCGCCGTTTCTGCCGGGACAGCGTGTGCGCCATCCTGAACTGGGGACGGGCATCGTGGTCAAAGCCGCCGATGTCAATGTCACGGTGATGTTCCCTGGTGGGAAAGGCATGCGCACCTTCCCCCTGCTGAACTGCCCGCTGGAGGAGGCGTAAAGCGTGTGCCCGCATTGGTACGTGCGTGCGCGACTTTTGTTGACGGATTCGGAATGGTGGAGGCGGACAAGTTATGAACCTACCTACAGTTGGTTTCATCGGTCTGGGCATTATGGGGCGTCCGATGGTGCGCCACATCCTGCAGGCGGGCTATCCGCTGGTGGTGCATAGTCGGAGCCGTCCGCCGATTGAATCGCTGGTGGAACTGGGAGCGCGAGAAGCCCCCACCCCCGCCGAACTCGCGGCGCAATGCGAGGTGGTCATCACCTGCCTGCCCGACGACGAGACCGTGCGCCGCGTGTGGCTGACGGGCGAACACGCCGCGCTGCCCGCCATGCGCCCCGACAGTATCGCGATCGATATGGGCACCACCTCGCCCAGCCTGACGCGCGAACTGGCGGAGTACGCCCGCGCCCGCGAGGTCGCCTTTCTGGACGCGCCTGTCACGGGCGGGCAGTGGGGCGCGGAATCGGGCACACTGACGATAATGGTCGGCGGCGAAGAGGCAGCGTTCCAGCGCGCCCTACCCATCTTTCAGACGATGGGTAAAAAGATTGTTTATGTCGGCGAGAGCGGCAAGGGACAGCTGATGAAACTCGCCAATCAGATTGCGGTCGCCGTGGGCATGCTGGCGGTCTCGGAAGCGTTGCTGTTCGCGGAACAGGCGGGGCTGGATTTGAACCTCACGGTAGAGACACTCAGCTCGGGCGCAGCAGGTTCATGGGCGATGGAGAACCTTGGCAAACGCATTGCGCAGGGCGACCTGCAACCGGGCTTCATGGTCAGGCTCCTGCAGAAGGATTTGCAGATTCTGCTGAACGAAGCGCGTTCGACGGCGACGCCGCTACTCGGTAGCGCGCTGGTACATCAGCTTTACTGCAACTTGGAGCGCACGGGGGAGGATAGGCTCGGCACGCAGGCGTTGATTCAGGTGTTGCGACGGCTAAGCGGCGCGTAAGCCCTTGACATTTTTGCAAAAGTGTGCTATAATAAGGGCGAGTTGCGTAAACGCTTACGCAACGAGGCGGCGACGATGGCGACGCAGCAGACAGACGGTAGAAGGCTAACCATTCGCGAAGTTGCGCAGACGCTGGGGGTCTCGACAGCGACGGTCTCCCGTGCCATCCACGGGCGCGGGCGTATCAGCCCTGCCACGCGCGCACGCATCCTCCGCCAACTGGAGCAGCTTGGCTACACCCCAAACTTGCACGCCCAGAGCCTTGCAAGGCAGCGTAGCATGGCGGTCGCGCTGGAGTATCTGGGCGAGGTGGAAGTGCTTTCCGACAGTTTCCTCGTGGAGCTGGCGCGCGGTGTGCAGAAAAGCCTCGTGCCGCATCGTTATCGCCTCTTGGTGAATCTCACTGGCGATCAGGAGTATCGTCGAAGCGTGCTACGCCAGTGGATTCGAGCGCGTGTGGTGGACGGTGTGATTGTTGTGGCGAACCCCTGCATCGACGTCGACTGGCTCGCTGCGTTGGCGGAGGAAGGCGTGGCTGCTGTGTGGATTGCCTACGACGCGCCTGACCCAACGCCTCCACGCACCGCCGTCGTGCAACTGGATCTCAGCACGGGCTGGAGCGAGGCAGTCGCTTACCTGCGCGAATGCGGACATCGACAAGTCGGTTACCTGGGAGCTTACCCAGACGACCCTGCGCTGGCGATTATCCATAGCGTAGCCGAGTGCTGCGGGCTACAGCTGGCGCCGCTCATCTTTGCGCACAGCGAGATGCCTGCCGACGGCTACGAGGCGACAGTGCGCCTACTCCAGCACCGCCCGTTGCCGACTGCGCTGCTGGCGCGCACTGACTTGCTGGCGTTCGGCGCGATGCAAGCGTTACAACAGCACGGCGTCCGTGTGCCCGACGAAATGGCGGTCATCGGACATGACGACCTGCCGATTGCGCAGTGGATGAACCCCCCGCTCAGCAGTATCCAGATCGATTATGCGCAACTGGGGCGCAGCGCGGTGGAGCTGCTCATGCGCCTGCTCAGCAACCCTGATGAGCCGCCCGTGCCCAGCCGCGTCGCCACACGCTTTGTGCCAAGGCGCAGTAGTGCGCCTGCCACACCACCCCAACGAAGGAGGTAGTTCCCTATGAAGGCAAGATGGCTGATACTGGCATTCGCAACGACGCTCTGCGTAAACGCTTTCGCGCAGACCGTGTATGTCGACGAGTTTGACGGCGGATTCAACCCCGCCCTGCCCTGGTCTTGGCTTGTGATCACACCCAACGACAACACCGACTGCGACTATGTGAACACTGAGAACAACAGCTTTCCCTATCGATTCGAGGACGGCAAACTCGTCATCGTGATGCATCCTTGGAACTCGACCTACTCCCAGTGGAACTATGCCGCGAACTTTCCGAACCTGCCCGTGTTGGGCTTCGACCCCGGCTGGGCGATTGAGACCGAAGTGAAACTGGACCTGCGCGGCAACATCCCGACTGTCTTCACACAGGCAGGGCTGATGGTCATGCGGGACATGGACAACTATTATCAGACGATGCTCATCGTGATGCCGAACGATGGCGTGAATCCCCACAAGTTCTGGCTCAGCACAGCACGGGAGACAAACCGCGACTACCAGTACGGCGGCGCGTCGGCAGGCTTTTGGGGCGAGAACGAACCCAGCTTTACGCTCAAGCTGCGCCTTGAAGATGGCGGCGTGAACCAGAACAACGAGCCGCTTATCAAGGTGCGCGTGCAGCTGCAGGGCTGGACAGACTTTGTGGATGTGTGGCCCTCGCCGTTTGTGCGCCCGCAGGTGTTGAGCGAGGTAGCGCAAAACGGCGGCCGAATCGCTCTGTATAATGTCGTCGGCTTTACGGGCGACCCGCAGCCCGAAGTCTACTTCTCCTACATTCGCTTAGAGAACATTCGCCTTGCAGGAGCGATTGAGGGTGATGTGGACGGCAACGGCTGCGTGGATGACGCCGATCTGCTGGCTGTACTGTTCAACTTCGGCGGCACAGGCGAGGAGCAAGCCCCCGATGTCAACCGCGACTGCGTGGTGGACGATGCGGACTTGCTTAGCGTGCTGTTCAACTTCGGGAGCGGGTGCTAACTCATGAGATTCCTCGCCTTCGGCTCGGAATGACAATACCTCTTCCACTTCCTGTCATTCCGAGCGAAGCGAGGAATCTCCCATTTCTCGAACGAGCACGAGGAGGTGAATCACTATGACACAACGCAAGGGCTTTACGCTCATTGAGCTACTGGTGGTTATCGCCATCATCGCGATTCTGGCGGCAATTCTGTTCCCTGTGTTCGCGCAGGCGCGTGAAAGCGCACGCAAGACGACCTGTATCAACAACCTGAAAC